>CAZPTJ010000021.1:0-5876 GCA_964589085.1 uncultured Flavobacteriaceae bacterium
TATCTTTGCCGCTTATGCAATTTGAGCTTCATACAACTGATGTTGATAGTCAAGCCCGCGCTGGGACAATTACTACAGATCATGGGACTATAGAAACACCCATCTTTATGCCTGTAGGTACAGTTGCTTCTGTAAAAGGTGTGCATCAAAGAGAATTGCGAGATGATATCAATCCGGATATTATTCTTGGGAACACTTACCATTTATATTTACGTCCAGGGATTGAAACCCTTAAAAAGGCTGGAGGATTGCATAAATTTATGAATTGGGATCGTGCTATTTTAACGGATAGTGGTGGTTATCAAGTCTATTCTTTGTCGGACAATCGTAAGATTAAAGAAGAAGGGGTTAAATTCAAATCACACATCGATGGATCGATGCATACGTTTACTCCGGAAAGTGCCATAGATATCCAGCGTGCTATAGGAGCAGACATTATTATGGCCTTTGATGAATGTACACCGTATCCTTGTGATTTTAAGTATGCTAAACGCTCTATGCATATGACACATCGCTGGTTGGAAAGATGTATTACTCAAATGCAGCACACAGAACCTCTGTATGGATATGAACAAACACTGTTTCCGATTGTACAAGGAAGCACGTATACCGATTTACGTAAACAATCTGCAGAATATATTGCGAATACCGATGCCTTTGGAAATGCTATAGGAGGATTATCTGTAGGGGAACCAGCGGACGAAATGTATGCCATGACCGAAGTGGTAACTGCGATACTACCCAAAGAAAAACCCAGATACCTCATGGGTGTTGGAACCCCTATTAACATTCTGGAAAATATTGCCTTGGGGATCGATATGTTTGATTGTGTCATGCCTACGCGCAATGCCAGAAACGGGATGCTCTTCACAGCACAGGGAAGCATTAATATTAAAAACCTAAAATGGGAACAGGATTTCTCTCCCATTGATGAAATGAATATTACCTGGGTAGATACGGAGTATAGCAAAGCCTACTTACGACATTTGTTTAAAGCAAATGAATTGTTAGGGATGCAAATTGCAACCATACATAACCTTGGATTTTATCTTTGGCTGGTTCGAGAAGCCAGAAAACAGATTCTGGAAGGGACATTTTATTCCTGGAAGAATATGATGGTTAAACAAATGGACAAGCGATTGTAATGAAGATATTAGATTGGTACATACTCAAAAGATATCTGGGGACATTTGCCACCATGTTATTGCTATTTATTCCAATAGGGATTACCGTTAATCTGGCTGAAAAGATTGATAAAATTTTGGAGAAAGATGTTCCTTTTGGAGAGATAGTCATATACTATCTTAATTTTACGGTGCATTTTGCCAATATTCTCTTCCCTTTATTTCTTTTTCTCTCTGTTATCTGGTTTACTTCAAAACTGGCTAATAATACAGAGGTGATTGCTTTTTTAAGTAGTGGTGTATCTTTCTGGCGATTTTTAAGACCGTATATTATTGGAGCAACTGTTGTTTGTATTGGCGCTTATGTATTAGCTACTTATGTTGCGCCTGGAGCAAGTAAAGGGTTTAATGAATTTGATTATCAGTATCTTAAAAAGAAAAAAAAGGATAGGAAAGAACAGGAAGTATATCGACAACTTAACGAAAATGATTATATCTATGTAAGCAGTTTTAAACCGGCTACAGGAGATGGTCGAGACTTTACTCTGGAACATTTTGAAGGCAACGAACTTAAATATAAAATTTCTGCTAAACGCATTATTTTTAATCCAGAAGACACTACCTATTCTCTTTTTTCTTATAAGAAGCGACTTATTGGACAAGAAGGAGATTTGTTGTTTAGCGAACGAAAATGTTATATGCCTTTTGAATTTGATATTGATGATCTTACACCAGTAGAATATATTGCTGAAACATTGAACACTCCTGAATTAAAAAGCTTTATCTCCAAAGAGAAAGCCAGAGGGTCTTCTTATATAAGCAGGTATCAGGTAACCCTCCAAAAACGGTATAGTTTACCAGTTTCGGCTTATATTCTTACCATTATCGCAGTAGCGGTATCTGCTATGAAACGTCGAGGAGGAATGGGGATAAATCTAGCTTTTGGTATTCTTCTCGCTTTTGTCTTTATCTTTTTTGATAAAATTTTTGGAACTATGGCAGAGCAGTCCGATTTTCCGCCCACCTTAGCGGTTTGGTTACCTAATGGACTCTTTGCTATTTTAGCCATATATCTTTTGCAAAATGCAAAACGCTAAGCTAGTAAGTTACCTACATTATCACCTCATTGTTTTTATCTGGGGATTTACCGCTGTCTTAGGCGCCCTTATTAGTATTGAAGCTATTCCTCTAGTCTGGTATCGTATGGGGATTGCTTCTATCCTAATCTATTTGTATGTCAAATGGAAAAAGATTGATCTGGGTGTTAACCGTAAGACATTCATCGGGTTTACCATTGCAGGAATCATTATTGCCTTGCATTGGATCACTTTTTTTGGCGCAATAAAAGCGGCAAACGTTTCTGTTACTCTGGCAGTAATGAGTACTGGAGCTTTCTTTACATCTATTTTGGAACCATTGGTATATAAACGTAAAATAATTTGGTATGAATTATTTTTCGGTTTGGTCGTCATCGTCGCCTTATATATCATATTTGATGTAGAGACTTCGTATCATTTAGGAATTGGTTTAGCATTAATTTCAGCATTGCTTTCCGCGGTTTTTACATTGATTAATGGAAAATTTGCACACAAGCATAATCCTGCGAAGATTTCGTTTTATGAACTTCTTATCGGGACACTATTTATAATGTTGTTTTACGCTTTCGCGAAAGCGTACACTACCTTTTTAAACACCGATATTTTTACAATTCCAATAGATTTTGAAAGCATATTTGTCTTAACAGGTGCAGATATGATATACTTATTTATTCTGGCATCAATATGCACTGCTTATGCGTTTATTGCTTCTGTTAAGGTGATGAAACATTTGAGCCCGTATACTCTTATGCTAACCATTAACCTGGAACCTGTTTATGGAATTATCCTCGCTTTTCTTATTCTTGGAGATGCTGAAAAAATGAGTACAGAATTTTATTACGGAGCTATCGTTATTCTTATGGTAGTACTATTAAATGGGATCTTTAAGAATCGAATATCATTTAGAAGAGAAATTAAGAAAAACAGATAGTAAAAAAAATTATCTTTGCAAGCTGGCGCTAACCACACCTTAGAAACAGCCATTCTAAAAAACTAAACATGGAGTATTTAGATTTTGAACTACCTATTAAAGAACTGGAAGAACAATTAGATAAATGTGTATTGATAGGTGCAGAGAGTGATGTCGATGTCAGTCAGACGTGTAAGCAAATCGAAAAGAAGTTATCCCAAACCAGAAAAGAGATCTATAAAAACTTGACACCCTGGCAGCGTGTACAGTTGTCCAGACACCCTAACAGACCGTATACCTTGGAGTATATCAATGCTATTTGCGGGGATACATTCCTTGAACTTCATGGAGATCGCAATGTAAAAGATGATAAGGCAATGATAGGAGGCCTAGGGAAGATAGGAGATCAAACCTATATGTTTATCGGTCAACAAAAAGGATATAATACAAAAACGAGACAGTATCGTAATTTTGGTATGGCAAACCCTGAAGGGTACCGTAAAGCGTTGCGATTAATGAAGAGTGCTGAAAAATTTGGTATTCCAGTAGTTTCTTTTATAGATACCCCAGGAGCCTATCCCGGATTAGAAGCAGAGGAGCGAGGTCAGGGAGAAGCAATAGCCCGTAATATATTAGAAATGACACGACTTGAGGTGCCAATTACTGTTGTAATTATAGGAGAAGGTGCCAGTGGAGGAGCTTTAGGTATAGGAGTAGGAGATAAGGTTTTAATGCTCGAAAATACTTGGTATTCTGTAATATCTCCGGAATCCTGTTCATCTATATTATGGAGAAGTTGGGAGTTTAAGCAACAAGCGGCAGAAGCTCTTAAACTTACGGCTACTGATATGAAGAAAATGAAGCTTATTGATGAGATTGTTAAAGAACCTTTGGGTGGAGCACATACCGATAAAATATCTACTTTTACCAGTGTAAAAGATGCCATATCCAAGTCATATGGCGAATTTAAAAACTTATCACCAGAAGATTTAGTAGCACAACGCATGGAAAAATATGAGTCCATGGGTGTCTTTAAAGGTTAATCCCTAAAAGAATCACTTGCTTCCAAATTATCGGAACTTTAGAATTTTTTGAATTTTGGACTTTTCAACAATAAAAAGTAGTTATTAACAGTTGCATTGTTGAAGAGTAGTGAAGATTACCCCAGTACCAAAACAATCTCCCTCTTAACAATTTATTTACATTAGCCCCAATGGAAAAACTCCAATCTAATCCCAACTTTAAATCCTCTAAAGGCCAGGTAATTTCTTTAGAAAAAGGAAAAATACCTCCGCAAGCACTTGATTTAGAAGGTGTTGTATTAGGAGCAATGATGATTGATAAAAAGGGGGTAGATGAAGTGATTGACTTGCTTTCTCCTGAAGTTTTCTATAAAGAATCACATCAACATATCTTTGAGGCTATTCAGATTTTATTTAAAGAGGGGCAACCCGTTGACTTATTAACCGTATCTGAGCAACTTAAGAAATTAGCAAGATTAGATGCTGCAGGAGGTGATTTTTACCTAATCCAACTTACGCAAAAGGTCTCGTCTTCAGCACATATTGAATATCATGCACGTATCATCCTTCAAAAATTTATTCAACGGTCATTGATTAAGATTTCTAATGAAATCATTGAAGAAGCATATGATGAAACTACAGATGTTTTTGATCTTTTGGATCATGCCGAATCCAAATTATATGAGGTAACCCAGGGAAATATTAAACGAAGTAGTGAGACGGCGCAAAGTCTGGTCATTCAGGCAAAGAAGAAGATTGAAGAAATTTCCAATAAAGAAGGACTATCGGGTATTCCTTGTGGATTTACTAAAGTTGATGCGTTGACCTCTGGTTGGCAACCCAGTGATTTGATCATTGTAGCGGCACGTCCGGGTATGGGTAAAACGGCCATGACTTTGACTATGGCTCGTAATATGGCAGTGGAACAGAACATTCCCGTTGCTTTTTTCTCCTTGGAGATGTCTTCGGTACAGTTAATTACTCGACTAATATCATCAGAGACAGGGTTGTCCTCAGAAAAGTTACGTACGGGGAAACTGGAAAAACATGAATGGGAACAACTTAATGTTAAGGTAAAAGGACTTGAGAAAGCCCCATTATATATCGATGATACACCATCGCTGTCTATATTTGATTTACGAGCAAAAGCACGTCGCCTTGCATCTCAATATGGAATCAAAATGATTATGATTGATTATCTGCAATTGATGACTGCAGCGACAAATAATAAAGGTGGGAACAGAGAGCAGGAAATATCAACGATTTCGAGAAACCTAAAAGCACTTGCAAAAGAATTGAGTGTGCCCGTAATTGCACTTTCTCAATTATCACGTGCTGTGGAAACCAGAGGAGGAAGTAAACGTCCATTATTATCGGATTTAAGGGAATCTGGAGCCATTGAGCAAGATGCCGATATTGTTTCTTTTATTTATCGCCCCGAATATTATAAAATTGAAGAGTGGGATGATGAAGAGCGCAGCCCTACGGAGGGTCAGGCAGAATTTATAGTTGCAAAGCACCGTAATGGAGGTCTGGATAATATTCGTTTAAAATTCATTGGACATTTAGGGAAGTTTGACAATCTGGATGACTTTACAACCCCATATCAGTTCGAAAGTAGTATGAATGATGGTCTAAGTGCTGCAGCAAATGATGATACTTTTAAACCAGAAGATTTACCATCACCAGATCAGGCCTTTGGCGATTCTGAAGATGATGAAGT
>CAZPTJ010000021.1:5976-23573 GCA_964589085.1 uncultured Flavobacteriaceae bacterium
ATAACAAATATGTATTTTAGACGTTACCACATATATGTGGTTTTGACAAGCATATGACTATGAAGAGACTCCTAATACTGGTAGTATTATTAAGTATACCTTTTTTTGCAAAGGCTTCCTATGTATTAATCCCAATGGATGCCGAAAGTCAACGGGAACATTTAAAGGCCTATGGTATTACCTATTGGACATTAGAAAAGCAGCTTAAAGTTAAATGGCTACTTAATTATCGAGGAGGCTCATTTTTACTTCCTGATACCGAGGAGATTCGAAGAGAATGTACCATACGAGGTGTTATCTATGAGGTGATTTCGGATTCTGAAACGGAGCAAATCCTAACAGAAATAAGCAGTCCTTCGCAAAATATGGAGGCGGTAGTGCTAGAAAAAGCGCCTAAAATTGCCGTATATACTCCCGACAGTAAAGTGCCCTGGGATGACGCCGTAACGATGGTATTGACTTATGCAGAAATTCCCTATGAAACCGTATATGATGAAGCCGTATTAGGAGATGAGCTCCTGCTTTATGACTGGTTGCATTTACATCATGAAGATTTTACTGGTCAATACGGTAAGTTTTATGGTTCGTATAGAGCTGCACCCTGGTATATACAAGAAAAAAAAGAGGCTGAAGAACTAGCTACAAAACTGGGTTATAGTAAAGTTTCAGAAGCAAAAAGAGATGTATCCCTTAAAATAAGAGACTATGTAGTAGGCGGTGGTTTTATGTTTGCCATGTGCAGTGCGACGGATAGTTTTGATATTGCACTTGCTGCAGAAGGTGTCGATATTTGCGAACCCATGTTTGACGGAGATGCTTCATCACCGGATTATCAATCAAAAATTGATTTTGGGAAAACTTTTGCCTTTAAAAACTTTCAATTGGAACGTTCTCCGGTTGTTTATGAATTTTCGTCTATCGATATGACCCGTAAACGAAGAATTCCCTTTGAAACAGACTATTTTACCCTTAAAGATTTTTCAGCGAAGTGGGACCCTATTCCGGCAATGTTATGTCAAAACCATACTGCTCTAGTCAAAGGGTTTATGGGACAAACTACTTCTTATGATAATGAAAACATTAAATCTAATGTATTGGTAATGGGAGAGAACCTAACCAACGGAGAAGCGCGATACATTCATGGGATTAAAGGGAAAGGATTTTTTACCTTTTACGGAGGACACGATCCAGAAGATTATAGACATCGTGTAGGCGATCCAAAAACCGAACTTGAATTACACCCTAATTCTCCCGGTTATCGTCTTATTCTTAATAATGTTTTATTTCCCGCTGCACGTAAGAAAAAACAAAAAACCTAAAATGTGAAAGCTTTCATCTTTATAAGCTTGATTTGTTGTATTCTGATACCTGAAAATGATAGGCCAGAACGTTTTGCCTGGGATGCTCAAAAAAAATTAAGCTGGTCAGATTTTAAAGCTGCTCCGGACTATGGAAGCCCATATGCAGCTACGGCAAATAGTGGCATGAGTCATGCCTATGCAGTAGATGGTAGCGGTTTTTATGATAAAGATGAATCTAGAGTAACTGCACATTTTTACCCTACTTTTAGTTGGTTTAAGCCTTCGGATACCAGTGAGACTATATTACGTCACGAGCAAGCCCATTTTGATATTACAGAAATTCATGCCAGAAAATTACGCAAGCGTATTGCACAATTTACATTCAGTAGTAATTCCAGTAAAGAAGTCAAAATATTATATGATAATGTAGAAAAAGAACGAAGAGCAATGCAGGAGCAATTTGATGTAGATTCACATCATTCTCAAGATAAACAGCAAGAATTTATTTGGGAAAATAAGATTGCAAAAATGCTTGAAGATCTGGAAAACTATAATCAAAAAAGCGTCTTCCGATAAACGAAAGACGCTTTGGATATACATTTAAAAGTTGTTTAATTATAGAAAGGAACTTCTACCATTGTAGTGTCCCATCCTAAAACCATATGGTATCCTTTGTCTACAGCTTTAAAACCAATTCCGAAAGCCTCAACAGTTTCTGAAGCAGAAGCGGCAGGAACTTTAATACGAGCAACATCCTTACTTTCATCATAAGAATAATGCCCCCAGCTATCTAAATCAGAATTTAGGATAATGGTCCATTCTTTTTCACCAGGAATAGTAAATAATGAATACGTACCAGCTTTTACCGTCTTCCCTCCGAAATTATAATCTTTAAATAATTTAATTTCTGTAGCCTCATCAGCGCCTGTACGCCATACTTCATTATAAGGTACTAAACCTCCAAATACTTCGCGTCCTTTTTTCTGTGGACGGCTGTAAATTACCTTAATTGTCGGTTTAGCTCTGCGATCTACTTTTGCATAAGCTATATCCGTTGGGCTCTTTTGAAATCCTGGGAAAGACTGAGCACTAATTTCTGAAGTCATCAAAAGTGCGCTAAACACAAATAAAATAGCAACATATTTTTTCATGGGTAATAATTTTTTATGTTAAAATGATTTATTCAAAAGTAGTTTGGTTTTAGGCATTTGCCTGTTAACAAAAACTTAAAGATTTATGGCATGCTTTATTGATGTAAGTAAAACAAGCTTTCGCGAAAGGGTAGACAACATTTTAAATCAAATAAAAAGTGTATTGTTATAAAGTGTAACCTGTTCTTTATTTTTTGTTTTTTGATTGTAATAATAATGTCATTTTTGAAATCAAATTAATAGATAAAACGAATATCATGTGTGGAATTGTATGCGCTTTTGATCTAAAGCAATCTCAAGAAGAACTAAGACCTCAGCTACTGGAAATGTCAAAACGTATTAGACATAGAGGACCGGATTGGAATGGAATCTTCGCTCATGAAAATGCGATTATGGCCCATGAGCGTTTGGCGATCGTTGATCCCGCTTCAGGGAAACAACCACTGTTAAGTAATGATAAACAGTTAATTTTAGCTGCTAACGGGGAGGTATATAATCATGTGGAACTTCGTGAACAATTAAAGACATCCTATGCCTTTCAAACGGCTTCTGATTGTGAGATCATATTGGCACTGTATCAAGAAAAAGGGCATACATTTTTAGATGAACTCAATGGTATTTTTGGGTTTGCACTCTATGATGCCGCACAAGATGAATATTTTGTAGCTCGCGATCATATGGGAATTATCCCATTATATATGGGCTGGGATCCTCATGGGACATTTTATGTAGCCTCCGAACTAAAAGCTTTAGAAGGTTTTTGTACAAAAATAGAATTGTTTCCTCCGGGGCATTATTTATCGAGTAGTGATGGTGAGTTGGTAAAATGGTATCAACGTGATTGGATGGAGTATGATAATGTAAAAGAAAACCACACTAGTATTGATGAATTGCACGATGCGCTGGCTGCAGCTGTAAAACGTCAGTTAATGAGTGATGTACCCTACGGTGTACTGCTTTCGGGAGGATTGGATTCTTCCATTACTTCTGCTATTGCAAAATTATATGCAGAAAAACGTATAGAGTCACAAGATCAAAAGGCAGCCTGGTGGCCACAATTGCATTCGTTTAGTATTGGCTTAGAAGGCTCCCCAGATTTGGCAGCTGCCCAGAAAGTGGCTGACCATATAGGAACGGTACACCATGAGATACAATTTACTATTCAAGAAGGACTGGACGCTATACGCGATGTTATTTATCATTTAGAGACGTATGATATTACTACAATACGGGCTAGTACGCCTATGTATTTAATGGCTCGTGTGATTAAATCTATGGGAGTGAAAATGGTGCTTTCAGGGGAAGGTGCAGACGAACTTTTTGGAGGATACTTATATTTTCACAAGGCGCCCACGGCCAAAGATTTTCATGAGGAAACAGTGCGTAAACTTGATAAACTACATATGTATGATTGCCTTAGGGCTAACAAATCTTTAGCGGCCTGGGGAATTGAAGGGCGCGTACCTTTTTTAGACAAAGAATTTATGGATGTAGCTATGCGCATCAATCCTCAAGATAAGATGATAACAGGAGAGCGTATGGAAAAATGGGCAATACGTAAGGCCTTTGAAAAATACCTTCCACAAAGTGTCGCCTGGCGTCAAAAAGAACAATTTTCTGATGGGGTAGGTTACAATTGGATAGATACACTTAAGAAAGTGGTTGAAGAAGGAGTGAGTGATCTGCAAATGGAGAATGCACATCATCGCTTCCCAATACATACGCCACAGAATAAGGAAGAGTTCTATTACCGATCTATTTTTGAAGAACACTTCCCTAGTGATGCAGCAGCTTTATGCGTTCCGTCAGTACCTTCAATTGCCTGCAGTACGCCTATCGCTTTAGAGTGGGATGAAGCATTTAGGAATATGAATGAACCATCAGGACGGGCGATTCTGGCTGTTCATGAAGAGGCATATGTGGGATAACAGAAAGCAAGAAAAAGAAGAAGATTTCAATTAATTTAAACTCATTTTTTTTGAATTAATTTTTAAGGATAGATAGGGTAGGAATAAAGCTTACTTTTTTCCACAAATTGTTAATAACTTCGGGGCTTTAGGTGCGGTTTTAGGCTAGTGCCAGACCCCCTTTTTTTATATTTGTCTGAATACGATTTTTGCAAAATTTTAAGACAACTATAAATGAGCGAAGAAGCTAATAAAAAACAATATTCTGCGGATAGTATCCAGGCACTCGAGGGAATGGAACATGTGCGCATGCGTCCTTCTATGTATATTGGAGATATAGGTGTACGAGGATTACATCATTTAGTCTATGAAGTCGTAGATAATTCCATCGATGAAGCGATGGCTGGGCATTGTGATACAATTAATGTTACGATAAACGAAGATAATTCTATCACTACTCGAGATAATGGCCGGGGTATTCCTGTCGGAATTCACCAAAAAGAAGGAGTGTCTGCACTTGAGGTTGTAATGACAAAGATTGGTGCTGGAGGGAAGTTTGATAAGGATTCCTATAAGGTATCGGGAGGACTCCATGGAGTTGGAGTATCCTGTGTAAATGCACTTTCAGAACATTTAAAGGCTACAGTTTATAGAGATGGTAAGGTCTGGGAACAAGAATATGAAAGAGGCAAAGCCATGTATCCTGTAAAGGCAGTAGGAGAAACCGATTTCACCGGTACAGAAGTAACTTTTCTTCCTGATAAAAGTATTTTCCAACAAACCGTCGAGTATAGTTATGATACACTTGCCTCTCGTTTAAGGGAATTGTCTTATTTAAATAAAGGGCTTACCATTACTATTGAAGATAAGCGTCAACCCAAGGACGATGGAACTTTTGAGAAAGAAACCTTTTATAGTGAGATTGGCCTTGCTGAATTTGTTCGTTTCCTGGATGGTACACGTAATGCCATTATAGGAGATGTTATCTCTATGGAAGGAGAGAAGAATGGTATTCCTGTAGAGGTAGCCATGATTTATAATGATAGTTATGCAGAAAATTTACATTCCTATGTAAATAATATTAATACCCACGAAGGAGGAACACATTTAGCAGGTTTTCGTCGCGGATTGACAGGCTCTTTGAAGAAGTTTGCCGATAATTCGGGCATGCTAGATAAATTGAAATTTGATATTGCTGGCGATGATTTTCGTGAAGGCTTAACAGCCATTATATCTGTAAAAGTTGGGGAGCCACAGTTTGAAGGGCAAACCAAAACGAAGTTAGGAAACAGAGAAGTGACTTCTGCTGTTTCTCAGGCGGTTGCAGAGATGATTGAAATCTATATGGAAGAGCATCCTAATGATGCTAAAACTATAGTCCAAAAGGTCATCCTTGCTGCTCAGGCGCGTCATGCAGCTAAGAAAGCCAGAGAAATGGTGCAGCGTAAAACGGTAATGAGTATTGGTGGGTTGCCAGGAAAATTATCTGATTGTTCAGAAACGGATCCTTCTCTATGTGAAGTTTTTCTTGTTGAGGGAGATTCGGCAGGTGGAACTGCAAAACAAGGTAGAGATCGAGAATTTCAGGCAATTTTGCCACTTCGAGGTAAGATTCTCAATGTTGAAAAGGCAATGCAACATAAAGTTTTTGAAAATGAAGAAATCAAAAATATATTTACAGCCTTAGGGGTAACCATCGGAACCGAAGAAGATAGTAAGGAATTAAATCTTTCAAAATTACGATATCATAAGGTGGTTATTATGTGTGATGCAGATGTAGATGGAAGTCACATTTCTACTCTAATTTTAACCTTCTTTTTTAGATATATGAGAGAATTGGTGGAAAATGGGTACGTATATATTGCTACACCACCACTGTACTTAGTGAAGAAAGGACAAAAGAAACGGTATGCATGGGATGATAATGAACGTGATGGGATTATGGAAAGCTTTGGAAACGGAACCAGCGTACAGCGTTACAAAGGTTTGGGAGAGATGAATGCCGAACAACTTTGGGATACTACTATGAATCCTGAATTTAGAACCTTGCGTCAAGTGACTATTGATAGTGGAACAGAAGCAGATCGTATTTTCTCCATGCTTATGGGAGATGAGGTTCCACCAAGGAGAGAGTTTATTGAGAAAAATGCAATTTATGCAAATATAGATGTATAAAAAATAATTGTAATTTTTGTTTTGAATGCCATTCTGTTCGTCGGAATGGCATTTTTGTTTTAGGTAATGTGACACCTTAGATTTCTGTTTTTATAAGTATTAATTGTATTTTCGCGTACGCGTAATTATTAATTGAAAAGCGCGACCTATTAACATCTTTAACCAATAAAAAACATAGAATAATGAAAGTTACCGTCGTGGGTGCAGGAGCTGTAGGAGCAAGTTGTGCCGAATATATTGCAATTAAAAATTTTGCTAGTGAAGTTGTTTTATTAGATATTAAAGAAGGCTACGCTGAAGGTAAGGCCATGGATTTAATGCAAACAGCATCGTTAAATGGATTTGACACTAAAATAACAGGCTCAACAAGCGATTATTCAAAAACTACAGGTAGCGATATTGCTGTTATTACCTCTGGAATTCCACGTAAGCCAGGAATGACTCGTGAAGAACTTATAGGTATTAATGCAGGCATTGTAAAATCTGTAGCAGCGAGTTTAGTAGAACATTCACCAGAAGTTATTCTTATTGTGGTAAGTAACCCAATGGATACGATGACATATCTTGCGCATCAAGTAACGGGCCTTCCTAAACATAGAATTATTGGTATGGGAGGAGCATTAGATAGTGCGCGTTTTAAATATAGGCTGGCTGAAGCTCTTGAAGCTCCAATATCTGATGTTGATGGAATGGTTATCGGCGGTCATAGTGATAAAGGGATGGTGCCATTAACACGAATCGCAACTAGAAATAGTGTGCGTGTTTCAGAATTTTTAAGTGAGGAACGTTTGAATCAGGTTTTGGAAGATACTAAGGTTGGTGGAGCTACGCTAACAAAATTGTTAGGAACATCGGCTTGGTATGCACCAGGAGCAGCGGTATCCGGTTTGGTTCAGGCAATAGCCAATGATCAAAAGAAAATATTTCCTTGTTCTGTATTATTGGATGGTGAATATGGGCTTAGTGATCTTTGTATAGGTGTCCCTGTTGTTCTTGGGCGCAATGGTATAGAGCGTATTGTAGAAATTGAATTGAGTGACGCCGAAAGCGCAAAACTTAAAGAAAGTGCTGAAGGAGTTAAAAAAACGAATGGACTCTTGAATAATTAAGACGTATATTAATCATATATTTAAAAGCGGTAAGTTCTAGACTTGCCGCTTTTTTTATTGGTGTAAGTGAATTATTTATTTGATAATCAGTGATTATGTTTGTGTGGAGCTTAGGTAAACTTTTATCAGGATTTACTGTTTTACCTGAATTTAATTTAATTTGGCTACTTAAAATTGACCAATTTAAGCATCTACAGTATTTTCAATGAATAAATATCAATAAAGCATGATTTTACTTAAATTCATGAATATATGGTGGATGTATGGTTGTATTTAAAGGCTAACTATTTATATTTGAAATATACTATCATTTTTTAATCGTACATTATGAAAAAAATTACACTACTATTTTTAACTTTCGTTTTTGCACATTCCTTTTCGCAAAATGAATACACGATCAGTTTTCAGGATGAGTTGATTAACCTTCCAGAAAATATTGATTCCTTTCAGTTCAATCAATTGAACGATAATACCAGAATCCAACAAGGCTTTTTTACCTGGATACAATTCTATCAAACTCCAGAACAAAGTGTGCAGGAAATAATAAAAGACAACAGAGTAAGCCTTATAGATTATATCAATAATAGAACCTATCTGGCTTTTATTCCTGATGATACTAGTATTTCATTTCTTAGTACTCAAGGGGTGCGCAGTATAGTGCCGGTTGCGGGAGAATATAAATTGTCGCCAGCACTTAAATCAGGAGATATTGGAGATTGGGCAGTTGTAGGAGATCGAATTTTAGTAACGCTTCAATTCCATGATGCGGTGACTGTAGATTTTGTTATTAGTGATTTGGCTAATAAACAAATCAGTGTGTCACAACAATGGAAAGGTTCAAGAAATATTGATCTTGAAATTCCTAATAATTGTTTAGAAGAATTATCTGCTCTACCTTATGTAAAATGGGTTGAAGTAATTCAGGCGCCAAGTGTAAAGGAAGATGTTTTTGGTAGATCGCTACACAGAGCCGCTGGTTTAGATACGCAAACACCTGCCGGAAGAAATTATACTGGAGAAGGTATAGGAGTTTTAGTCCGCGATGATGGTATTGTTGGACCACATATTGATTTCCAAGATAGAATAAATAATTCTTTAACTGCAGGAATAGGTCAAACACATGGAGATGGTGTGGCAGGTATTATGGCTGGAGCAGGAAATCTGAATCCTAGAAATAGAGGAATGGCTGCTGGAGCTGATGTTCATGTAGTTACCTATGTGCCTTCGCATTTGGATGCTGCGACTACATCACTTATTAATGATGGAACGGTACAGATTACTAATTCATCTTATGGTAATGGTTGTAATGGTGGATATACGATAACTACTAGAACCGTAGATCAACAAGTTATTGACAATCCTAGTTTGATTCATGTATATTCTGGAGGAAATTCCAATAATAATGATTGCGGTTATGGAGCTGGCACTCAGTGGGGAAATATTACTGGAGGTCATAAGCAGGGGAAAAATGTTATTGCTACTGCTAACGTTTTCTTTAACGGATCTTTGGTAAATAGTAGTAGTAGAGGACCTGCACATGATGGTCGTATTAAACCTGATATCGCCGCAAATGGACAAAATCAGGTCTCTACAGCAGAAAACAATACCTATCAGACTTTTGGAGGAACTTCAGGAGCTGCACCTGGAATTGCAGGTATTTCAGCACAATTATATGAGGCATATGGAGCGTTAAATGGAGGAGCACTTCCCAATTCAGCATTAATAAAAGCAACACTTCTAAATACAGCAAATGATGCCGGTAATGTTGGGCCTGATTTTAGATTTGGATGGGGTATTGTAAATGGACTTCGAGCAGGAAAACTTATTGAAGATGAGCGTTACTTGTCTGATGAAATTGCTCAAGGAGAGACAAATATGCATACGATTAATGTGCCCAGTGGAACAGCTCAAGTACGATTTATGTTGTATTGGAAAGATGTTGCTGCACCCGCTGGAGCGTCTACTGCACTTGTTAATGACCTTGATCTTGTAGTTGGCACTCCAGGAGGAGCAAACTTATTGCCTTGGATTCTAGATGCTACACCTAATCCAGCGGCGTTAAATACACCGGCTACTAATGGGGAAGATCATTTGAACAATATGGAGCAAGTACTAATTAATGCTCCCGATGCTGGAAACTATACCCTGGATATTTCTGGATTTAATATCCCTTTCGGCCCGCAGGAGTACTTTATAGTGTATGAGATTATAGAAGAAAATTTAACAGTTACTTATCCTAATGAAGGAGAACATTTTGTTCCTGGAGAACAAGAAGTAATCCATTGGGATGCAATTAATACGACTCAAAATTTTGCTGTAGAGTATTCTAATGACAATGGGAGTACCTGGAATGCTATCGCAACGGTAGGAAGTACGTTAGATCTTTTAATCTGGACTGTACCTCAGGATGTGACAGGAGAAGCTCTGGTTCGTGTAACTAGTGGTAGTTTTTCTGATACCAGTGATGCCAATTTTTCAATTGCAAATCTTGTGACGGGACTAAATATAACTCAAGCTTGTCCTGAAGATGCGACTTTTGAATGGAATGCTCTGGCTGGAGCAGAGAGTTATGACTTGTATATATTGGATGGGCCTTATATGGAAATTGTTGGATCAACTACTGGAACCTCTGTTACGGTTCCAATATCAACTCCTGAAGAAGATATCTGGTATGCGGTAGCCGCCAATAATGCTACGGAGGGTTGGGAGAATAGAAGAACAAATGCTGTTTTGTATTCTGGCGGATTGTTAAATTGTGTGCTTAGTAATGATCTTGAAGTACTTTCTATTAATAGTGATTCTGGAAACTTTTCCAATGCCTGTGGAGATGCTGATGGTATTGTATCGGCTACAATTCAAAATAATGGTGTTTTAGCGCAAACCGATTTTGAAGTTTCTTATCAATTAAGTGGAGAGAATATTGTAATTGAAACCTTCTCAGGAACATTAGCATCAGGAGAAAGTATCGATTATGATTTTAGTACCTTACTTACGGTGGCAGATACAGGAAATTATACACTAACTATTGCAACCTCTATAGATGATGATGAATTTGTCACAAATGATAGTCAAAGTATTGAAATGTCAATACAGTCAAGTGTGCAAGCGACACCTTTTGGAGAAGACTTTGAAACAGCAGGTTTTCCTGCAACAGGATGGAATATTGAAAACCCTGATGGTGAGTTTACTTGGGAAGAAGCAAGTGGTGTCTTCGGCGCAAGCGGAACTCCTACCATAGCAGGGTTTATAGATAATTTTGCATACAATGCTCAAGGATCTGAAGATATTCTTACTACGCTTGTTTTCGACTTAGATATTAATAGTCCCATATTGACATTTGATTTGGCTAAAGCACAATTTAGTGCAGCTTCTAGTGATGGCCTTAGAATTGAAATTTCTACAGATTGTGGGACATCCTTTACCACTATTTATGAGAAGGAAGGATTGGAATTATCAACAGTAGGAGGTTTTGTGACTTCTAGTTGGGTTCCTGTGTCTACTGCTAACTGGCGTACCGAAGAAATTGATTTAACTGCTTACGAAGGAGCTCTAAGTGCCATTTTTAGAGTAATTAATGTAGGTGGCTTTGGAAACGGAACCTTTGTAGATAACTTTAATGTGGATACAACACTTGCTGTAGAAGATGTGTCATTATTAAATGAAGTATCGGTGTATCCAAACCCGGCCGCTTCTAATGTTACTATCACATTGCCCAATATTAATTTGAATCAAGTTGAAGTAAGTGTAGTAAATAACCAAGGACAATTAATAGATAGTATCAAGGATACATCAGGTGGAGAAAACATTCAAATGGATGTCTCTAATTATGCTTCGGGAGTTTATTTTGTTACAATAAATTCAGGCACTTCAAAAACAGTTAAAAAGTTAATTGTATTATAGATTTTCCGAGTTAGGAGTTTACTATAAAATATAGATTGAGATAAAAAGGTAAGTTAAAGCTTACCTTTTTTGTTTCCCGAAGACCTTAATCGTTTTTTACTTATGGAGATACATGAGGTAGAAATTATTGGCTAGTCCTATTGGAAAACCTATATTTGCACGTTTTATTAAAACGACCAATATCTTTATATGCTACAAAGAATCTAGAAAGATTATTTTTATTTTCACATTTGGTTCATGAAAAATAAGTGGTACATAAGTGCTTTAATTTTTGTTCTGGCGATTGTCGGTATAAACTTGGAACAAGTTTCTGTGCCCAATCAGGAGATCGTACTTCAGTTTATTGATGTTGAGGTATCGCTTCATGAAACTCAGGATGTCATAGCGCTTGTCAAAAGCCAATTAGAAGCAGTAGCTGTTGATAATATAAAAATACAGGACTTAGGGAATGGCACATTGAAAATCACATATTACAGTGATATAGCCGTTTCTGAAATAAAAAAAATAGTTTTAGGAGAAAGGAATTTAGTCATCGATTATACTTCTCAAGACTATGATAAAGAGGGTACTAAATTCCCTTCTGAAAAAGATTTAAAAGGATATCAACTTGATGTATATGAAATTCAGGAAGCCTATGATCTAGCAGGTTCGAGTGGGAATATTTTAGAATCGAAATCAGAAATTGTTCGATTTTTTACTCCGAATGCATATGCTTCTACTGCTAAGCAATGTGGTAAAAGAGAAAATAAAACAGAGAAATTAGCATATACGGTACACAAAAATATTGCAATTGCAATAGATGATTCTTCTTATAAAATACCTGAAGTGAGAGCTGGCCCATCAGTTTAAGAAAACTTTCTTATAAGTGATTTACGGAAATTTTAGTATGGCTTAGGAATAGCATACTTGAAAAACACTTATAGTTTTTAATCCTAAGAAAGATTGGTAAAATGATCATCCTTTAGGATAAAACACAAATAAATTATTCAATAACATAACGATCAAATAGTACTAGAGACTTTAGTATACTATTGATTATAAAAAATATAAAAATGCAAAATAAAGGACTCATTAGGATATTTGCGATCATCTTTGGAGCATTATGTTTATACTACCTTTCTTTTACGTTTATTTCAAATAAAGTAGAAGGAGAAGCAAATGATTTTGCTAAGATTGAAGCAAATGAGAATACCGATATAGAAGACGAAATAGAACTCAAATACCTGGACAGTGTTGGAAATGACCCTGTTGCTCTTGGAATTTCTTATAATGATGCAAAAGAATACGCCTTAAGAAAGGGATTAGACCTTAAAGGAGGTATTAATGTCATTGTTCAAATCTCTATCAAAGACATTTTAAGAGGGCTGGCAAATAATAGTGAAAAAACCGAGTTTTTAGCGGCACTCTCAGCAACAGACGAAATACAAAAAAATAGTCAAAACACCTATTTTGAAGATTTCTTTATTGCGTTTGAAGCACAAGGTGACGGTGTACAATTATCGGATCCTGATCTTTTCTCTAATATCGTTTTAGGAGATAAAATCAAAGTTGGAATGTCCAATAATGAGGTTCGGAATGTGTTGAATACAGAAATTGACGAATCTATTATTTCTGCTTTTGAAACCTTACGTAATCGTGTTGACCGATTTGGTACTACGCAACCTAATATTCAACGTCTGGGAGAATCAGGAAGAATATTAATTGAATTGCCAGGAGCTAAGGACACCCAACGTGTTATAGACCTTGTTACAAAAACTGCTCAATTAGAATTCTACGAAACACATTTCGCATCTGATGCTTTTCAATATTTGTTAGCTGTGAATGATGCAATTAAAACAAAATTGGATGCTGAGAGTACCGATGAAGAAACTGAGGTAGAAGTAGCTCAGGATTCTACAGCACAAGAAAATGCCGTTGATGATTTACTTGAAGGAGCAGATGATGAAGAAGCTGAGGAAGTAGAAAAGAATCCTATTTTTGATATCCTCTCTATCAACCCTGATGTACAGCGTTTTCCTACTGCAACGGTTATAGGATATGCTACAAAAAATGATACGGCAGTAATAAACAACTATTTAAAAACACCCGAATATTTACGATTGCGTCCTCAAAATATACGCTTTGCTAAGTTTAGATGGGGAATACCACTATCTCAGAATGTTGATGAAGATGCACCTGCATTGTATCCCCTATATGCCTTGGTCTCCAATCGTTCTGGAGAACCTAATATGAATGGTGACGTAGTTAATGATTCTTATCAGGATTTTGAAGTTAATGGGCAACCCGATGTTATTATTCAATTTGAAGGACAAGGTATTGGACAATGGGCAAAATTGACAGGAGATGTAGGAGCTAAACGTAATACCATTGCGATTGTTTTGGACAATATTGTGTATTCTTCGGCTACGGCACCTGGGGCTATTGAAGGAGGGAACACACAGATAACGGGTAATTTTACAGTAGCAGAAGCACAGGATTTATCCAATGTGCTTAAAGCAGGTAAACTGCCAGCTTCAGCAGAGCTCATTAGCGCAGAAGTAATAGGACCTTCCTTAGGTCAGGAAGCTATCGATAGTGGGGTGAAGTCATTTATTCTGGCTTTAATTCTGGTATTGATCTGGATGGTATTTTATTATGGTAGAGCAGGGCTTTATGCAGATGTTGCATTGGTTGTTAATATTCTTTTCATATTTGGAGTACTTGTCGCCAGTGGTGTGGTACTAACCTTGCCTGGTTTAGCGGGTATCGTATTAACTATAGGTATGTCGGTTGATGCTAACGTACTGATCTTTGAACGTATTAAGGAAGAACTTCGTAAGGGAAAATCACAAAAGGATGCGATTAAAGATGGATTTAATAACGCCTTATCTTCTATACTTGATGCCAATATTACAACCTTTCTTACCGCTTTAATCTTATTTGTGTTTGGTACAGGACCTGTGCAAGGTTTTGGTGTTACCTTAATGATTGGTATTGCAACCTCTTTGTTTACCGCTATTTTCATTACCAGATTGTTTATCGACGGTTATGGAAAAAATGGAAAGTCGTTGACCTTCTCCACACCGATAACAAAGGACTGGTTTGCCAATATGAAAGTAGACTGGTTAGGAAAGCGTAAGATTGCTTATATGATTTCGGGTGTATTAATACTTGTAAGTGTTGTATCACTCTTTACCAATAAGCTTGATGCTGGTGTGGATTTTGTTGGAGGACGTTCGTATACCGTGCGTTTTGAGAATGCGATTAATGCCAATGAAGTTGAACAGGTATTGTCAAGTGATGCAGTATTTGGAAGTGCAGATGCTAAGACCTATGGAGCGGATAATCAATTAAAGATTACAACCAAATACCGTATTGATGAGTCGGGAAGAGAAATTGATACAGAAATTGAACAAAAATTATTTGAGGCACTAAAACCTTATTTACCTAGTGACCATACTTTTGATCAGTTTAGCTTAGGCTCAGATGAAAAAACCGTAGGTAAACTACGTTATTACAAAGTAGGGCCTACCATTGCAGATGATATTAAGCAAGGAGCTTTCTTAGCGGTATTAGGATCACTCATTGTAGTCTTCTTGTATATCCTATTACGCTTTAGAAGATGGCAGTTCTCTCTGGGAGCGGTTACTGCGGTATTCCACGATGTTTTACTCGTATTAGGGATATTCTCATTGACACATACGTTTATGCCTTTTGATATGGAGATAGACCAAAACTTTATTGCGGCGATTCTGACGGTAATTGGATATTCCTTAAATGATACCGTGGTTGTATTTGACCGTATACGGGAATACTTTAGAGAGCATGAGAGTACCAGAGGAATGTTTACGATCATTAATCAGGCATTAAATAGTACATTAAGTAGAACATTAAATACTTCGGTAACTACATTTATTGTATTACTTGCGATATTTATTTTAGGAGCACCTTCAATCAGAGGATTGATGTTTGCTTTGATGGTTGGTGTAATTGTAGGAACATATTCCTCTTTGTTTATAGCAACTCCAGTAATGTTTGATACGGTACAGAAGAAAGCTTTAAAACCAGAAGCCGCAAAAGCAGATGGAAAAGAAGAAGTTAAAAAAGCATAACCGCCATTGTGCTAGATCAAATAAAAAAACCCGCCTTTTGGTGGGTTTTTTTTATGTTTTTGCAAAAGTGTAAACTGTCAATCTGGCGTTCTCGATCAAAGGCATTATTTTTGACAAACTAACTGAAAATGAAATATGAGTTTTTTTAAGAAGATATTTTCAAAAGAGAAGAAAGAGACTTTAGATAAAGGATTGGAAAAATCGAAGACCAGTTTTCTGGATAAGCTAAGTAAAGCTGTAGCAGGAAAATCTAAGGTTGATGATGATGTATTGGATAATCTCGAAGAAGTTTTAGTTACCAGTGATGTAGGCGTTGCAACAACTTTAAAAGTCATTGAACGCATTGAAGCCCGAGTAGCAAAGGATAAATACTTAGGGACTGATGAGCTTAACCGTATTCTAAGAGAAGAAATAGCGGGACTTCTTAGTGAAACAAATTCTGGTGATGCCACAGATTTTGAAATTCCTAATGCCTCAAAGCCTCACGTAATTATGGTCGTTGGCGTAAATGGAGTTGGCAAAACAACGACTATTGGGAAGTTGGCCTATCAATTTAATAAACAAGGGAAGAAGGTGGTATTAGGTGCTGCAGATACCTTTAGAGCAGCAGCCATAGATCAATTACAAGTTTGGGCAGATAGAGTAGGAGTACCTATCGTAAAACAAGATATGGGAAGTGATCCAGCTTCTGTTGCCTATGATACATTACAAAGTGCTACAACGCAAGATGCAGATATTGTTATTATTGACACCGCCGGTCGGTTACATAATAAAGTGAACCTCATGAATGAGTTGACCAAAGTAAAACGTGTAATGCAAAAGGTAGTCGACGATGCTCCACATGATGTATTACTCGTTTTGGATGGTTCTACCGGACAAAATGCTTTTGAGCAAGCAAAACAATTTACGGCAGCTACAGAAGTAACATCACTCGCAGTAACAAAACTTGATGGAACAGCAAAAGGTGGTGTTGTCATTGGAATTTCAGATCAATTTCAGATTCCTGTTAAATACATAGGAGTAGGTGAAGGTATTGAGGATTTGCAGGTCTTTAATAAGTTCGAATTTGTAGATAGTTTTTTCAAATAATCGCTTTCGCGAAAGCGTACGCTAGATCTAGATTATTCTTGACCCAGGTTTTTGTTATAGACCAATAATCTTATGGTTTATAGCTATATTCGTAGGTAAAATTGAAGACTATGAATAAGCTTAAACTGCTGTTACTTTTAGTAACAGTCATTATTTCTTGCAAAAAAGAAAGCACTCCTCAAGAACCACTTCATACCCTTACGTCCTGGCAATCTTATGATGAGACCACAGATCTCGCAGGAACACAAGAACTGCAGAATGGTAGAATGCACTTAAAATTGATTAACTCCAAAATCTTAGATAAAAATGAGATTTGGGCACCAGTGGTTTCTGCTCTGGAGCAATTTCCTCTGGAACGTTATTCAGTTTTAACATCGCTCATATTAGAAAAATCAATACCCGAATTACAACAGTCTGTCAAAGATGGAAAATTCACCTATGAAGAACTGACTTTATTTTATTGTTATCGTATTTATAAGTACGAACAGGATAATAAGAAACAACTTAATGGTATTATAGCTATCAATCCTAATGTCATTGAGCGAGCTCGTGAACTAGATAAAATAGATAAAAGCACTATTGATATCTATTCTGTTTATGGAATGCCCATTCTTTTAAAAGATAATGTCGGAGCTGTACATATGCATACAACGGCGGGAGCAATAGCCTTAAAAGATAATAATGCTCCTGACGCTTTTATTACTCAACGATTGAAAGACGAGAATGCCATAATATTAGGAAAGGCAAACCTTAGTGAGTGGGCCTATTATTTATGTACGGGATGTCCAGTAGGATATAGTGCCGTAGGAGGACAAACGATTAATCCCTATGGACGCTTGCGATTTGAATCAGGAGGCTCCAGTTCTGGAAGTGG
>CAZPTJ010000022.1:0-1437 GCA_964589085.1 uncultured Flavobacteriaceae bacterium
TTGAATGATAAGATGGTTTGAGGCTAAAGCAGAAAATTATGAAAATAATCGTAATTATGATTATTTTCATAATCAATATAGTGACCTAATTTATGGGCATCAGACTACAATTTATGATATTAGAGATTTTATTTAACTCATAATTTTTAATCATGTTTTTTCCAACTTCTCAAAATCGGGTTTCACTAATAAATTATGTACTTTTGACCGCTCATATGACACACGTATGACAGATTATTTTTCTTCAGATTTTACACTAGGAATCCTAGGCGGTGGGCAATTGGGCAAGATGTTACTCTATGACACCCGCAAGTATGATATTCAAACGGCTGTTTTAGATGCAGACCCGCAAGCTCCGGCACGTCTGGCCTGTGATCACTTTGAGCAAGGTGTTCTTACCGATTTCGACACCGTTTACAACTTTGGAAAAAAGGTAGATGTACTCACTTATGAGATTGAGACGGTTAATATCGATGCTTTAGAAAAATTAGAACAGGAAGGAGTAACCGTATATCCTCAAGCTGCTGTATTGCGATCTATTCAGGATAAAGGAACACAAAAAGAATTTTATAAACAGCATCATATTCCAACTGCCGATTTTCAGGTTTTCGCTTCCGCGAAAGCGTTATCAGCAACCACCCCATCCTTTCCATTTGTATGGAAAAGTTGTCAGGGAGGATACGATGGTAAAGGCGTTCAGGTGATACGATCACAGGAGATGCTGGATAAGCTTCCAGATATTCCTTGTATCGCTGAAGCTATGATTCCTTTTAAAAATGAACTCGCAGTTATTGTTGCTCGAAACGTTTCGGGACAGGTAATTACGTATCCTGTTGTAGAAATGGAATTTCATCCTGAAGCCAATCAGGTAGAATATGTCATTTGTCCTGCGCGCATTGATGAAACTATAGCTCAAAAAGCAAGAAAAGTTGCCGAGCAGGTATCGGAAGCTTTTGGTCATGTAGGTATTCTAGCTGTAGAATTATTCCAGACTCAGAACGATGATATTCTGGTTAATGAGGTAGCTCCACGTCCACATAACAGTGGCCATTATAGTATTGAAGGCAGCTATACCAATCAATTTGAACAACATCTTCGTGCTATTCTAGATTTACCTTTAGGAAGAACAGATAGTAAAGTAGGAGCCGTTATGGTTAACCTTGTAGGTGCCGATGGTTTTGAAGGTAAGGTGACGTATAAAAATATAGGAAGGATTATGGCTATGGATGGAGTTACGCCTCATATATATGGGAAGAAAATAACACGTCCTTTTCGGAAAATGGGACATGTCACCATTATTGATCAAGACATCCATCAAGCACGTCAAATAGCCGAACAAGTAAAACAAACGATCAAGGTCATATCAGAGGTATAAATGGTATGTTTTGATTGGAGAATTTTGATTGTTGATTGTTGAAATTTGGAATTTGGAATTTG
>CAZPTJ010000022.1:1537-21474 GCA_964589085.1 uncultured Flavobacteriaceae bacterium
GTTTTGATTGGAGAATTTTGATTGTTGATTGTTGAAATTTGGAATTTGGAATTTGACAAATAAAAAACACAGTATATGAAAGTAGGTATAATTATGGGTAGTACTAGTGATCTTCCTATTATGCAGGAAGCAATTGCTGTCTTACAAGCGTTTGATATTGCTACAGAAGTTGATATTGTAAGTGCACATCGCACGCCAGATAAGCTTTTTGAATATAGTAGAAATGCCCATCTCAGAGGTATTAATGTCATTATTGCCGGAGCGGGTGGTGCAGCACATTTACCAGGAATGGTGGCATCACTATCACCTCTACCCGTAATAGGAGTACCCGTAAAATCAAGAAATTCTATAGACGGTTGGGATTCTGTACTCTCTATTTTACAAATGCCTGGTGGCGTTCCAGTCGCTACAGTAGCACTAGATGGAGCAAAAAATGCTGGCATACTAGCCGCTCAAATTATTGGAGCCACACATCCAGAAATTTTAGAAAAAGTAATTGCGTTTAAGGAGACACTAAAAGAGAAAGTAATACAAGGAGCTAAATCTTTAGAGAAATAAAAAAAGCCACGGCTCATAGCACGTGGCTTTCATAGTAACACTTGGGGTGTTGAAAAATTATTTATTAACCATTCTAAATAGCAATCAAACCTTGGTATTACTGATAAGCGGGGGAACTCACTAAAACTCTATGTCAAAATTAACAGATCAGTTTTAATGTCCGATGGAAAGTACTGATTTTGGCCCAATAAACGACAAAAGAACATAAATAATCGACGAAATACACAAACATCTTCAAATATTTTATACCTAATGACTGCAATTTCTCAAAATCCACTACTCCAACCTTTTGATACTGTTCCCTTTTCGAAAATTGAAAATGAACATTTTAAACCAGCTTTTATCAAAGGAATAAAATGGGCAAAAGAAGAAATAGATGACATCGTCAACAATACAGCAGCACCCACTTTTGAAAACACACTGGAAGCTCTGGAGTTTTCAGGACTACAGTTAGATCGAATATCTAGTGCCTTCTTCAATTTGAATAGTGCAGAAACCAACGAACACATCCAAAAAATTGCACAAGAAGTCTCGCCTTTACTTTCAGAATTCAGTAACGACATCACATTAAACACAGCGCTTTTTGAACGTATAAAAACGGTATATCTACAAAAAGAACAATTGGCATTAAGCACAGAACAACAAACTTTGCTAGAAAAACGATATAAGAGTTTTACACGCAATGGTGCCAATCTAGCCGATGACAAAAAAACACGTCTACGTGAGATTGATGCTCGTCTGGCTCAACTTAAATTACAGTTTGGAGAAAACGTTTTAGCGGCTACAAATGCATTTGAACTACATCTTACCGATGAAAGTGATCTGGACGGTCTACCGGAAAGTGCTAAGGAAGCGGCGGCGCTAATGGCAAAAAATAAAGACAAAAAGGGATGGATAATCACTTTAGATTACCCTAGTTATATCCCTTTTATGAAGTATGCAAAAAATCGTGCATTGCGTAAATCGTTAGCACTAGCCTTTGGGAGTAAGGCCTTTGGTGATGAGCAATTAGACAACCAACCTCATGTATTAGAAATTGTCAACTTACGTCATGAACGTGCGCAATTATTGGGGTATCAAACCCATGCACATTTTGTACTGGAAGAACGTATGGCCGAAACTCCTGAAAACGTATTTAGTTTCTTAGAAGAGTTACTGGAGAAAGCTAAACCTGCAGCAGAGCGTGAATTTGCGCAACTTACTCATTTTGCCAAAGAATTGGATCAGATTGATCAATTGGAAAAATGGGATGGGTCCTATTATAGTGAGAAACTTAAGCAACAACTCTTTAATCTGGATGATGAACAACTTAAGCCTTATTTCAAACTGGAAAATGTTATTGCGGGAGTTTTTAAAGTTGCAGAAAAATTATTCGGACTACACTTTGAAGAAGTTCAGGATATCGACATATATCATAAAGAAGTAAAAACATATAAGGTAACAGATAAAGGAGGAAACTTTATTGCATTATTTTATGCAGACTTTCATCCTCGCAAAGGAAAAAGAGGTGGTGCCTGGATGACTTCTTTTAAATCTCAGAAAAATCATAAGGGTGTAAATGATAGACCACATATTTCTAATGTGTGCAACTTCACACCATCTACAGAAAGTAAACCCTCATTACTCACCTTTAACGAAGTAACGACTTTGTTTCACGAGTTTGGTCATGGATTGCACGGCATGCTTGCCAATACGACGTATCCAAGTTTATCAGGAACTTCTGTATTTTGGGATTTTGTAGAACTTCCTAGTCAGTTGATGGAAAACTGGTGTTATGAAAAAGAAGCATTGGAACTCTTTGCCACGCATTATGAAACTGGAGAAGTCATTCCTATGGAGCTCATTCAAAAGATAAAAGACACAGCTACCTTTCAAGAAGGCATACAAACCTTAAGACAGTTAAGTTTTGGATTATTAGATATGGCTTGGCACGGACAGGACCCTACAGCGATAAAAGATGTAAAAACGTTTGAAACCAAAGCATTTTCTGATACGCAGTTATACCCAGAAACTCCCCAAACCTGTATGAGTACGGCCTTCTCTCATATTTTTCAGGGTGGCTATTCTTCCGGTTATTACAGTTATAAATGGGCAGAAGTACTAGATGCCGACGCTTTTGAATATTTTAAAGAAGAAGGCATTTTTAATGCATCTATTGCTAAGAAATTTCAGGATCACGTATTATCTCAAGGCGGTACAGAAAATCCAATGACCTTATATAAACGCTTTAGAGGTCAGGAACCTAAACCCGAAGCATTATTGCGAAGATCTGGGCTAATTGAACAATGATAAAATATACTAGGAAATCGTTAATCTTTGTTTTTAGTTTCAATCCACTTCCCTAAATATTTAGAGCTTTGAAGCGTATGATGAAATAGCATGGCACCAGTAAAATTTGCTTGTCTGTGTGCTTTAAGATTGCCTAACAATGTTTGGATACAAGAAATAAATATCGTTTCAAATTCAGTTTTTGAAAACCTTGTATTGATAATTTGTATTCCCGCCTCTTGTGCTTTTTGCCATAGTGATTCATCGGAATATAATCCTACGGCTGCTTTCGCGAAAGCGGAAACTTCGTCTTCTACATAACCTCCCCAAGGCAGTTCTCCTGCTATACCTTCCGCACCAATAGTTGTAGTTGTATTAGGAGTACCATAACACATAGCATCAATAAGTTTTCCTTTAAGTCCTGCTCCGAAGCGCAAGGGAGCCAATAAAACTCTCGCATCTTGCAGTACTTCCTGAGCGCTTTCAGCCCTTCCTTTGATCAAAAACCCTTCTTCCGGATTATGAAGCTGTTCTACTTTGGGAGAAGGATATGCACCATAAACCAGCAGTTGCGCATTGGGTAATTGTTTCCTGATTAATGGCCAAATCGTAGTTTTGAGATGACGTACCCCATCCCAATTAGGTGGATGTAAAAAATTACCAATAGTTATAAAATGTTTGCGATCCTTATACCTCATCAATGGTTTAGTGATTTCTCCCAACAAAAAAGGAAGATACAGTAACAATGCTTTGGGCACTTTGAAAAAGGTTTCTAAGAGTTTTAATTCATGCTGTGAGATGATAAGCGTAAGGTCACAACGATAAATACTGGCAATCTCACGAAAGGCGACATCACTTAATAGATCTCTATCTGAAAATGGTTTTCCATTTTTTATAGCCTGTTCTCGAGCTTTGCGAAGTCCATGTAAATCTTCACTATCCAAAACGCGTAAGGCATTTGGACAATGTTCTGCTACCCGCCATCCGAATTGTTCTTCCAACATAAAACGATCAAAAAGTACCAGATCCGGCTTCATCTTTTGAATAAACACATCAAAAGAAGCATCATTAAGCAGTATTGTTGCAGTTTGCACACCCAATTGTCCGAGATTCTCGCTATGCGGACTGCGGTTTGCTGTACTTGCATAACAAACAGACCAATTTTCCTGAATACAGATATGTATCAATTGCATCATTCGGCTTCCGGCAGCAGAAGATGTAGGTTCAGGCCAGAGGGCACTTAAAATTAGAACTTGCACAAACCAAAATTACACAAAAGGATAGTGGAATAACATTGTCATACTACAATCCTTTCTATATTTTTAATTTTAAACTTTCAAAATATTTTGAAAGTTTAAAATATTTAGTATATTTGAACTATGAAATTCCAAGAAGCCAAAATAAAATTTATTCAAACATGGGGATCCTTAGGATCACAATGGGGTATTAATAAAACAATGGCTCAAATACATGCACTACTTATGATATCTCCTGAGGCATTAAGCATGGATGATATCATGGAAGAGCTACATATTTCTAGAGGAAATGCAAGTATGAATCTACGTTCCTTAATGGACTGGGGATTGATTTACAAAGAGTATAAACCTGGAGAACGCAAAGAATTTTTTTCGGCTGAAGGTGATATGGAAGAACTTGCCAGAAAAATTGCCAGAGAGCGTAGTAAACGAGAGATAAAGCCCACATTAAGAGTATTGCAGGAAGTGATCGGGGTAGAGGGTACGGACCATAAAAATGTTGCACATTTTAAAGCAAAAACAGAAGAGTTATACGACTTTGTATCCAGAGCAGACAACATGTTAGAAAAGATAACTTCTCAAAAGGGAAATTGGATCACCAAAACCATCTTCAAATTGATGGGGTAATATTTTTTTAAATAAAACTTTCAATATTTTCTGAAAGTTTGAAATACTTCAAATTATGAAAACACTCAAATACATCAATCACAGTTTTTTCGGTATTTTAATTATTGGCGGAGTAGGAAGTCTGTTTTTTTCAGAATTGCTGTTATTCCTTGCGATAGGTATTTTCTTTTTTGGTGTATTTCAGGCTTTTTTTGGCATTATTCTCTTTTTAGCTTACCCCAGGAATATAAGTTATCAAATTTATACTGTAGGGCTCCTGGGGTTTGCTTTAATCTGTCTCCTCCGGCATGAGTGGTTATGGTTAATTCCTCCTATCCCATTGGCACTATACTTTACGTATATACTACATCATCCAGTTAAAAGTGTGCGGTATGTATCATAGAAAACTACATAAAATCTTGGCAACCAGCATAGTCTTAGTTTGGATAATCAATGGACTATTTTGCAAAGTGTTAAACCTCGTCCCACGACATGAACAAATAGTGGCTCAAATATTAAGTAAGGACTACGCTCGTCCTTTAACCATCTTAATAGGTTTGTCTGAGATTGTAATGGCCATTTGGATATTAAGTGGTTATAAATCTCGATTAAATGTCTTAATTCAAATAGGAATTGTAATACTTATGAATAGTTTAGAGTTCTTACTTGTGCCGGATTTATTGCTATGGGGGAAACTTAATGCATTCTTTGCATTCATTTTTATTTTGATTGTTTACGTCAACGAGTTTTATTTAAAAAAAAATAATTCAAAAAATCTAGCATGTTTTCCTTTTTAAAAAATCATCCATTTGCTGTAGAAGCTCATTTTGAAAGCTCCGTAGTGATAACATTTGCAGTTTTAAAAGAGCAATTAGAACCGTTAATTCCAGAATGTTTACAACTAGACATTTTTCAGGACAAATGGGCCTTTATTGCGGTAGCTATGGTTCAAACCAAAGATTTAAGACCTAAAGGATTTCCGAAGTTTATGGGTAATGATTTCTTTCTAATCGGTTACCGCGTATTTGTACGTTACACTAATAAAGCAGGAAAAAGATTACGTGGATTATATATTCTTAAATCTGAAACTGATACAAAGAAGATGGAGATTTTAGGCAATACATTTACACACTACAATTACACAACAACCGATATCACTCAAAGCGATCAAAATGATTTAAAAGAAATCAAATCGACTGCATCCAATTTTAAGATTACACTCAATACGGCTCAAGATGACAATCTGTTACCAGAAAACTCTCCGTTTACAAATTGGAAAGAAGCAAGAAGATATGCAGGCCCCTTGCCATTTACTTTTACTTATAACACTCGAACGAAAGAAGTCCTGATTATTGAGGGTGTCAGAGAACATTGGAAACCAAAACCCATCACAGTGAGTAACTATGAGTTTTCATTTTTAAAAACCCTTAATCTTGATAATGTAATACTGGCAAACGCATTCATAATCAACGATATTCCATACCGCTGGAAAAAAGGAAAAAAAGAATTATGGAAAAACTGAGAAAGCCATTTCAAGGAGTATTAAATATTTTGAGTTTCAATAGACACTTTTATGTGTTTGGGGTAATAGCGTTAACTATAATGATTATAAGTCATTTTGCATTTAACTGGTCAAATCTATTGTTTTGGATTATTATTTCAGCTTTCTTATATGGCTTAATAATGCCTTTAATTATTTCTGCTTATGTATATGATTTTTCGGGTTATTATAAATTCAATTGGGTAAAAAACTATAATCTGACCGATTCCGAAGACAAACAAATTTTAAATATTCATGCGGGCTTTGATGAAACAAGCTTTATAATCAAAAACTATTTTCCCAAATCCGATTTAAAAGTGTTTGATTTTTATAATGCAGAGAGACATACCGAACCAGCTATCATAAGAGCAAGAAAAGTGAGTTTAGTTTATCCAAATACGCAACAAATTATTTCAAATACCATTCCATTAAAAGACAATTCGGTCGACTTGATTTTTTTACTTTCAGCTGCACATGAAATTCGTTCTCAAAACGAAAAAATTCAGTTTTTAAAAGAATGCCGCCGAGTTTGCAAATCAAATGCAAACGTAATAATGATTGAGCATTTGAGAGATCTTCCCAACTTTATAGCATTTTCGGCTGGATTTACTCATTTCTTTTCAAAGAGGACTTGGAAAAATGTTTTTAAAAATGCTGGTTTCACAACAGTTACTGAACAAAAGTTCACCCCTTTTATGTCAATCTTTAATAGCTGTCCATAAATGCAAATTCATATAAAAACAATAGGGTTTCTTCTAACTGCTTTGGCATTAATTCATATTATTTTCCCAAAGTACTTTAACTGGAATAAAGAGCTTAAATCTCTGAGTTTAATCAACCGTCAAATGATGACTGTGCATACGTTTTTTATTGCGTTTACAGTATTTCTTATGGGATTACTTTGTTTAACATCCTCAAACGAATTAATTGAAACTAATCTTGGTAGAAAAATATCTCTCGGACTTGGAATATTCTGGACGGTGAGGCTTTTTATACAATTCTTTGGTTATTCAACTGATCTTTGGAAGGGTAAAAAATTTGAAACTTCTATGCATATCTTATTTTCAATATTCTGGATATATCTCAGTCTCGTATTTATCCTAAACTATTATTATCCGAATTTTTAAAGCATATCAAAAAATGAAAAAACTAGTTATTGCAGGGGGAAGTGGTTTCTTAGGAAATGCTATCATCGAGTACTTTAAAGACAATGCAGGTCAGATTATTTTGCTTTCGCGAAAAGCGAATACTTCAAACCATTATCCAGATAATGTTCAAATTGTACAATGGGATGGTCACACTCTTAGCGATTGGGCTAGCCACATAGAAGGGGCAACTGTACTTATCAATATGGCTGGACGTTCTGTAGATTGTCGTTATACTACTAAAAACAAAAACAGCATCCTCAATTCTCGTCTACATTCGACGACAGTCTTAGGAAAAGCTATAGAACAATGCCTTCATCCGCCTAAAATTTGGTTAAATTCTTCTACCGCTACAATATACAGGCATTCCTTAGATCAAGAAATGACAGAGAAAAATGGTGAAATAGGAAGCGGATTTTCTGTAAATGTTGCTCAACAATGGGAAGAGGCTTTCTTTAATGCATTAACACCCCGAACCCGGAAAGTAGCATTACGCACAACCATCGTTCTTGGAAAAGAAGGAGGAGCATTACTTCCTTTGATTCGACTAACAAATCTTGGTTTTGGAGGAAAACAAGGCGATGGCAATCAAAAGTTTAGTTGGATTCATGAAGAAGATTTTGTGCGAAGTATCGACTTCATTATCTCGAATACACAGATTGATGGAGTTGTAAATATTGCTGCACCAGAACCGTCAACAAATCGTAAACTCATGTATTATTTACGTCAAGCCTTAAAACGTCCATTGGGAATTCCTATGGGGAAAACCTTATTGGAAATAGGAGCCCGCATCATTCAAACAGAAACAGAACTTATACTCAAAAGCAGAAATGTTATTCCTGATAAACTGCTTCAACATAAATTCAATTTTAAACACCCTACACTTCAAAAAGCTATTGCCCATTTAATAGGATAGATTTGAAAATACTATCTTTTACCATTTCATTATCCCAAACGGAATTCTCTAATTCTCAGCTTCTAAAATAGTAACGGCAGCTCATTGATTCCTGAATAAAAGTCAGAATATCCATTATTAAACATTATATTATCTCATCTAAAAAATGACAGGCTTAAAATGTCAGGTAGATTACATTTTTAGATAACCTTAACATGAGAAAATTGCATTATTCTTTTCCTCTCATATGATGAACGGTATAGGATATTAAAAAATGAAAATTAAAAGCATAAATAACTGATAATCTTAGTTATACAATCAAAAAAGAATGTGTTTTCCTTTTTACATTAATTAAAGCAAATTCTATCTTCAAATTAATTTTTGCAAATTATAGATTCTTTTGACTCAGAATTAAATTAGTTATGCAAAATTAGTTTGTTAAAATTGTGTGGAATGTAGTATTTTTGAGTCGAATCTTTCTGAATTAAATATGTCCTCCAATACAATAAATCCTAATCTCTGGGTCGATAAGTACTCTGACTACCTCTTTAACTATACCATTGCTAGGGTTAGTGATCGTGAATTAGCGCAGGATCTTATTTCTGAAACTTTTCTGGCGGGTCTAAAGGCCATGGAAAATTTTAAAGGTGATGCTACAGAACGTACTTGGCTTATCTCCATATTAAAACGGAAGATTATTGATTATTATCGAAAATCTAATTCAAAAAAAGGAAAAGCCGAAGTTCATATTAATTACAGAGATGATGAGAGTGAAGGAGATTGGTTGGAAGAACGCGTAGCAGATCCTTTTGATAGAACCGCTGAAGATCGAATTGAAAATGAAGAATTAGGTTCTGCCATAATAAAATGCTTAGAAAAACTCCCTGAAAAACAGCGGCATATTTTCAAAATGAAAACTATTGACAACTTCGATACGGAAACAATCTGTAATGAATTTGCTATTACACCGTCTAATTTTTGGGTAATTATACACCGGGCACGTACAGCTATGGCTAGCTGTATGGAGAAGGATTGGTTTTAAACCAGTATAATTGCATTAAATTTAAACCAATTTGCAATCAATGACATTGTTTAAAATAAATTGTCACGAGGGAAAAATGTTATGTGACAAAAATCAATACAATGAAGCTTCGCTTTGGGAAAAGGTTAAGCTTAATTTTTATTTGGTAATGTGCAGTGAGTGCCGAAAATACACTGCCAATAACAACAAATTATCTAAAAGTGTTAAAAAATCAAATATTAGTACCGTATCACAAGCTGAAAAAGAGATTTTAAAACAGAAGCTTGCCGATCAATTAAAAAGTAAATAATCTAAGAACAATTAATATTAATACCCATAATATGGGTAAGCTTTCTATCCTAAACGAAGCATAATATTTAGATTGTTTTTCTTTTAGCTTTATAATTATTTGTAATAATAATACAGTTATAATAAGTATACCTAGCCATTCTGACCATTCGGCACTGTCTATAAAAAATGTAAGTGCACTAAAGATCAAAGTTAATAACACCCCTAATTTCTTTGTTTGTCTCACTCCTAATACCTGTGGCAAGGTTCCTAATTCTGCTTGATCATATTTCAAGTCTCGTATTTCAAAGGGTATTGTCAATGCGATAACAAATAAGAATCGTTGTATTCCTATTACATATATATTCCAGTCTAATAACACCTCATTTTGGACTATTGGAAGTATTACCGTAACTCCTGCCCAAACCAATGCTATACTATATATTTTTAACCCTTTTAAGGATCGTAGATTTCGTTTTCTTGAAAAAACAGGCAAGATATAAAGGGCCGTCAGCAATCCTAAAACAAACGTATATTTAAGTGTTTTAAAAGATAAGGTGGAAGCAAAGTACCCCATAGCCAAAAAGGCAAAAAAAGAGAATACTTGAATTATTTTTAAGGATTTAGTTAAGCTACGGTGGTGCCATTTTGCTACTCCAGCATATTTAATGAAGTTATATCCCGTAATTGTAGCAAAAAACACAAAAGCGATCAATTTTATTTCTGGAAAAATGCCTAGTGACAAATAGGTTATACCTACTAAACTAATAACCGAAAAGCCAACATGAATGCTACTGTTGAGATAAAAATCAAAAATGCGATATCGCCCATTCATCGAACAAAAATACGTGAACTGTTAATAAGCCATTAAATTGGTGAAAAACTTACATTTCTCACACATATAAATTGACTTTTTTTCAATAGATAAATCGTAATTTTGCGTAATTCAAATTTAATGGAAGGCTATGAATACAGATGCATTTGCATTACGCCATATTGGCCCCAGAAAAAGTGATCTTTCAGAAATGTTAACCACTGTAGGTGTCGATACAATAGATCAACTTATTCACGAAACAGTTCCTGACAATATAAAGTTAACAAATAAACTTTCTTTGGATCCGGCCATGAGCGAGCAAGAATTTGCTTCACACATTCAAGAGTTGGCTTCAAAAAATCAAGTATTCAAATCTTATATAGGTTTAGGATATCATCAATCGGTAATTCCTGCTGTGATTCAACGTAATATTTTGGAAAACCCGGGATGGTATACCGCATACACACCATATCAAGCAGAAATCGCTCAAGGACGTCTGGAAGCTTTGTTGAATTTCCAAACCATGGTTATTGACTTAACAGGTATGGAGATCGCAAATGCCTCTTTACTTGATGAGGCCACTGCAGCTGCCGAAGCTATGACTCTTCTTTTTTCTGTGCGTTCCAGAGAGCAAAAGAAAAGTAATGCAGTTAAGTTTTTTGTGTCAGAAGAAGTTTTGCCACAAACTTTATCATTATTACAAACAAGAGCTGAACCTATAGGTATTCAATTGCATATCGGAAGTCATACGGATTTTGATTTTTCTTCTGATTTTTTTGGAGCAATTCTTCAATATCCTGGAAAGTCTGGACAAGTATATGATTATACATCTTTTATATCACAGGCTAATGAAGCAGATATCAAAGTAGCTGTAGCCGCTGATATTTTAAGTCTTGTTAAACTACGTGCTCCAGGAGAAATGGGTGCCGATGTTGTAGTTGGAACTACGCAACGCTTTGGAATTCCTCTGGGATATGGTGGTCCTCATGCAGCCTATTTTGCAACTAAAGAGGCGTACAAGCGCAATATTCCTGGTCGCATTATTGGTGTAACTAAAGATACAGATGGTAGTCGTGCCCTGCGTATGGCCTTGCAAACACGGGAACAACATATCAAAAGAGGTAAAGCAACCTCAAACATCTGTACGGCTCAAGTATTACTTGCTGTAATGGCTGGAATGTATGGTGTTTATCACGGTCCTGATGGATTAAAATATATCGCAAACAAAGTTCATAATCTCGCCGCTACCCTTGCTGACGCTATTGAGAAACTAGGACTTTATCAAACCAATACTGCTTATTTTGATACGATTCAAGTTAAAATAGCTGGTGATAAAGTTTCCGCTTTCGCGAAAGCAGAAAAAGTGAATTTTCATTATCCAGATGCAGAAACCGTAGTCATTGCACTTAACGAAGCTACATCACTTGATGACATTAATACTATTATTGCCATTTTTGCTAAAGCCTTAAACAAATCTTCAGAATCTATAACAGAAATACAATCATCCGATGTTCTTAATAATGCGGTATCGAGAGATACCGATTTTATGACAAATCCTGTTTTCAACAGTCATCATTCGGAAACTGCATTAATGCGTTACATTAAAAAACTAGAGCGAAAAGATATTTCCCTGAATCATTCTATGATTGCCTTGGGTTCTTGTACGATGAAACTTAATGCCGCCTCGGAAATGCTACCATTGAGTGATGCTCGTTGGGGTAATATTCATCCATTTGTTCCTGTAGAACAAGCACAAGGGTATCAAGAAATGCTTAGGAAGTTGGAAGACCAGCTTACAGAAATTACAGGATTTGCAGGCACTTCATTACAACCTAATTCCGGAGCACAAGGAGAGTATGCAGGTCTTATGATCATAAGAGCTTATCACCAATCACGAGGTGACGGACATCGTAACATTTGCCTTATTCCATCTTCAGCACATGGCACCAATCCTGCAAGTGCGGTTATGGCAGGAATGAAGGTGGTGGTAACTAAAGCAACCGTAGAAGGAAATATAGATGTTGATGATTTGCGTCAAAAGGCTGAAGAGCATAAAGAAAACTTAGCTGCCTTAATGGTCACTTATCCATCAACGCATGGGGTGTATGAAAGTGCAATTAAAGAAATAACAAGCCTTATTCATGAGAATGGAGGACAAGTATACATGGATGGTGCAAATATGAATGCTCAGGTGGCCTTAACCAATCCAGGAGCTATTGGAGCTGACGTCTGTCATTTGAATCTTCATAAGACATTTGCCATTCCTCATGGTGGTGGTGGCCCAGGAGTAGGCCCTATCTGTGTAGCCGAGCAATTGGTTCCCTTTTTACCTAATAATCCTGTTATTGAAACAGGTGGTGACCGAGCGATATCCGCTATTTCTGCAGCTCCCTGGGGATCGGCATTAGCCTGTTTAATTTCCTATGGTTATATTACAATGTTAGGTGAAAACGGTTTACGTAAGGCTACTGAATATGCTATTCTAAATGCCAATTATATTAAGACTCGTCTTGATGGTTTTTATGAAACACTATATACCGGAGAACGTGGCCGAGCAGCTCATGAAATGATTATTGATTGTAGACCTTTTAAAGCCCATGGTATTGAAGTGACTGATATAGCCAAACGATTAATGGATTATGGATTTCACGCGCCTACCGTTTCCTTCCCTGTTGCAGGAACTATAATGGTTGAACCTACAGAAAGTGAAAACAAAGAAGAACTTGATCGTTTTTGTGATGCCTTAATCAGCATTAGAAAAGAAATTGATCAGGCAACTACTGAAGACACGAATAATGTACTCAAAAATGCGCCACATACTTTAGGAATGTTGACTGCAGATTCATGGGATTTACCATATTCGAGAGAAAAAGCTGCTTATCCATTGTCGTATATTGCCGAAAATAAATTCTGGCCAGCCGTAAGAAGAGTGGACGATGCTTATGGGGATCGTAATTTAGTCTGTGCCTGCGAACCTATTGAAGCATATATGGAAGTGTAATTAAGCTTTCAAAATAATTGTAAACAATTAGAAAACAAATATTTAAATTAATTTTGTTTTCGATTAATTATAATCTGATTATTGCTTAAAACACTTTTATAGCTGTTTGGCATCGTAAATTTGCGAAAACGATATCCCATAAATTGATACGTTCTCTTATATTAACGATCAATCATCAATTCTAAAAAATAGATATGGGGATTAAAATCACCGGAGTTGGAAGTTACATTCCAAAAAAGATTGCAAAAAACGAGAGTTTTACCAATCATGAATTTCTAAATGCAGATGGCTCTACTATTGCTCATGAAAATGCAGTGATTATAGAAAAATTCAAAGCGATTACTGGAATTGAAGAACGACGGTATGCAAAGGATCATCACACCACATCTGACTTGGGTTCTTTTGCTGCAGAACAAGCGATAGATGATTCTGGTATTGATCAGGAAACACTGGATTACATCATCTGTGCACATAATTTTGGAGATGTCCAAAAGGATAAAATCCAGAGTGATTTAGTTCCAAGTTTAGCTTCCCGTATAAAACATAACTTACGCATTCAAAACCCAAGATGCGTCGCATATGATCTGCTTTTTGGGTGTCCTGGCTGGATTGAAGGTGTTATTCAAGCACAAGCATATATAAAAGCAGGAATGGCACAAAAATGTTTGGTTATTGGTACCGAGACACTATCAAGAGTCATTGACCCACATGATCGGGATAGCATGATTTATGGTGATGGGGCGGGCGCTACTATCATTGAAGCTACAGATGACAATTCAGGGATTCTGGCTTTTGAGACCGCCACCTATACGTATGATGAAGCGTATTATTTGTTTTTTGGTCCTACTAACGATCAGGAAGGTTGTGAAAACACCAGATACATTAAGATGAATGGGCGTAAAATATACAATTTTGCACTTTCGAGGGTTCCTCAAGCCATGAAGGCTTGCTTAGATAAAAGTGAAATTCCCATTGAAGCGGTAAAGAAAATTTTCATTCATCAAGCTAATGAAAAAATGGATGAAGCCATATGTGAACGTTTTTATAAATTATATGATCGCTCTATGCCAGAAGGCGTTATGCCTATGAGTATCCATAAATTAGGAAATAGTTCTGTAGCAACAGTCCCTACCTTATTTGATCTTGTCCACAATGGAAAGATAGAAGACCAAAAACTAGTAAAAGGAGATATTGTCATTTTTGCTAGTGTAGGTGCTGGAATGAATATCAATGCGATGATATATCGCTACTAGTTTTTTTACATTCATTATTGTTTTGTCATTCTAATACACATTGATTAATTTCGAGATTTACTGTTACTCATCTGTATTATGTACGAAGGCAACTTCCCTAATAAGAGATATGCGCATACAATTGCGTTTTTAAAAGGGGTCATTCCTGATATCACCAATGAACATATCCTTGATTTAGGCGTACGAAATCCTTTTGTTGATTTTATGGAAAAAGAAGGATATCAAGTACGTAACACTACAGGCGAAGATTTAGATATAGATACCTCAGTACTTAAAGCCACTGATTATTCTGTAGTAACGGCTTTTGAGATTTTTGAGCATCTTCTTTCCCCTTTTACCGTATTGCAAAGTATCCAATCAACTAAACTTGTAGCCAGCGTACCTTTGCGTCTTTGGTTTGCTCCAGCCTATCAAAGCAAAACAGATCTCTGGGATAGGCATTATCATGAATTTGAAGATTGGCAGTTTGATTGGCTTTTGGAAAAAGCAGGCTGGAAAATAAAGAACAGTATAAAATTCACAAATCCTGTAAAAAAAATAGGAATACGACCATTATTACGAAAATTCACTCCTCGTTATTACCTTGTCTATGCCGAAAAACAATAGCATGAGATGTTACATTATTATACCCTGTCATAATGAAGCCTCTTTTATTGGAAAGACATTAGACTCTCTGATTAAGCAAAGTGTTTTACCCGATAAAATTATTGTAGTCGATGATCAGAGTACCGACACTAGTGCTCAAATCATTCAGACATACGCAGCCAAATATAATTATATTCAATACCTCTCTAAACAATCAAATAACATCCATTTACCCGGAAGCAAGGTGATTCAGGCCTTTCAGGAAGGTATAGATACGCTGGACAATGATTACGATATTATTTGCAAATTTGATGCAGATCTTATCTTTCCGGAAAACTATTTGGAAACTATAATTAATCATTTTAAAGCCAACCCTAAGGTCGGAATGGTAGGTGGTTTTTGCTATATTGAAAACAATGCCGATTGGGTACTGGAAAACTTAACGAATAAGGATCATATTCGCGGCGCTCTCAAAGCATACTGCAAACCTTGTTTTAAAGCAATAGGCGGACTCAAGCCTGCTATGGGCTGGGATACCGTAGATGAATTACTAGCTCAATATCATGGCTGGCATATCCATACAGATGCTTCATTAAAAGTCAAGCATCTTAAACCTACGGGAAATTCATATAGTACTAGAGCAAAACTTAAACAAGGAGAAGCCTTCTATCGTTTGCGTTATGGATGGCTTTTGACTATTATTGCTTCAATAAAATTAGCATTTCGTAAAAGACAGATTAAATTCTTCCTTGATTATCTAATAGGATATTCTCAAGCTAAAAAAAATAAAGTTGTTTTTTTAGTTTCTGAGGATGAAGGAAAATTCATTAGAAAATTGCGTTGGAAAGGAATTAAAAACAAAATAGGAATACTGTCCTAAATTAAAAAAATTAGTTATGACTCCCGAAGCCATCGTTCAAAAACAATTAGACGCTTATAACAATAGAAACATTGAGGATTTTGCGGCTTGCCATACTGAAAATATCACCTTATATAGCTTTTCTCAAAACACTCCTTATGTTGAAGGAAAAAATCAATTGAGAGAAATGTATGGCGTTATTTTTAATGAATCACCTCAACTGTACTCCAAACTCCTAAATCGTATTGTTATGAACAATACAGTAATCGATTATGAAGAGATTGTGGGTAGAAAGGGTATCGACATTCTCGAATTAATTGCGATTTATGAAATAAAAAATGGTCTAATTAATAAAGCACATTTTATTCGAAAATAAATTTTACCTCAAGAATACTTATCCTTAACACCTAAATAAAAAAGACAATAAAAGATTCCTATATCTTGTGCTGATTAAAAAAAATTATGATGATGATTAGATTCCTTTTTATCTTCCTTATTCTGATGGGTTGCACACAGAAAGAGGCAAAAACTTCGTCTCCAGCCGAAGATGTCGTCACATCCCCTAAAAACATTATTCTTTTAATAGGTGACGGAACGGGACTAAGTCAGATATCTTCTAATCAATTCTACAATGATCAACCGTCTAATTACGATCGATTTAAACATATCGGTCTTATTAAAACCTCTTCGTCCAGTGATTTGATTACGGATTCTGCTGCGGGAGCCACGGCTTTTTCAGCGGGAGTCAAAACATATAATGGTGCTATAGGTGTAAATCAAGATACCATCCCACTGCCTACTATTCTGGAAGATTTAGCGCAGCGAGGGTATAGCTCAGGACTTGTTTCTACTTCCAGTATTACTCATGCTACTCCAGCAAGTTTTTATGCCCACGTTCCTTTTAGAAGAATGGAAGATGATATTGCCATTGCTTTAGCCGAAAGCCCTGTTCATTTTTTTGCTGGTGGTGGAATCAATTTCTTTAGTAAAGAAAAACGTAAGGATCAAAAAGATATACTATATATGCTTTCGCAAAAAGGATTTGAAGTAGACACCACTGCGTTACCTAATCCTCAAAAAAACCTTGATGCTTCAAAAAAGTATGCGTATATCCTAGCTAATGGTGGAATGCCCAAAATTATAGATGGTCGAGGCGCTTTTTTATCAGATGCAACACAATTAGGCATTGATCACCTTTCTCAAGATGATGATGGTTTTTTTATGATGATTGAAGGCTCTCAAATAGATTGGGGCGGCCACGCGAATGACGCAGACTTTTTAATCAGTGAACTCATTGACTTTGATAAAGTAATAGGGATTGCTTTAGATTTCGCTTTAAGCGATAAAGAAACACTGGTTATTGTAACTGCAGATCATGAAACGGGTGGTTTTAGTCTTTCATCTGAAGGAAATGATTATAATAAAATTAAACCTACTTTTTCTACAGGAGGACATACTGCCACGATGGTCCCTGTTTTTGCATTTGGACCAGGAAGTGAAGAATTTCAAGGAGTTTATGAGAATATCGAAATCTATCATAAAATGGCAAAGCTTTTGTCTTTATAAGACAACCATAAACCTACATTAAAACATACGTTCTCCAGCATATTTTGTTAATTTAGCTTTCCTAATTAGACTGCATGTTTTATCTACACGATATAGGTTCTTATTTTATAATGCTTAAAGAGACGTTTATAAAACCCACAAAAGGTAGCGTTTTAAAAGATCTTATTTTTAAGGACATCGATGATTTAATTATTGGGTCTATGGGAATCGTTTCCTTTATTTCCTTTTTTGTAGGTGGTGTTGTTGCCATACAAACAGCATTAAATCTAACCAATCCCATTTTGCCAAAAGAATTGATTGGATTTGCTTCGCGTCAATCTGTTATACTGGAATTTGCACCTACCTTTATTTCAATAATTATGGCTGGAAAAGTAGGCTCTTTTATAACATCAAGTATTGGCACAATGAGGGTTACTGAACAAATAGATGCTTTAGAAGTAATGGGTATTAACTCTTTAAATTATTTGATTTTTCCTAAAATTATAGCAATGCTATTCTATCCTTTTGTAATTGCTATTTCTATGTTTTTAGGAATCGTGGGAGCATATGTTGCTGGGGTTTATGGTGGTTTTACTTCAAGTGCAGAATTTCTCTCAGGCCTACAAGACGAGTTTATACCTTTTCATATCATATACGCTTTTATAAAAACCTTTATATTTTCTTTTATACTCGCTACTATCCCTTCTTTTCATGGGTTTTATATGAAAGGGGGCGCCCTTGAAGTAGGTAAAGCCAGTACCACCGCTTTTGTCTGGACGAGTGTCGCTATTATTATTGCCAATTATCTCATCACCCAAATGTTATTAAGCTAATGATTGAAGTACAAAATTTATATAAAGGTTTTGGTGATGTTCAGGTATTGAAAGGAATAACAACAACCTTTGAAAAAGGCAAGACTAATCTGATTATTGGACAAAGTGGTTCTGGAAAAACAGTATTTATAAAATCTATGTTAGGTTTGTTCAAGCCAGACTCAGGAAAAATATTGTATGATGATGTCTGTTATTCTGATTTGAATTTTGAAGAGCAGCGTGAACTTCGTGAAAAAATAGGAATGGTTTTCCAAGGTAGTGCATTGTTTGATTCCATGACTGTAGAAGAAAATATTATGTTTCCTTTAAAGATGTTCACCAAAATGAAGAAAAGAGAGATGGTAGAACGAGCCAATGTAGTTATTAATCGAGTAAACCTTGTCAATGCTAATCATAAGTTACCATCCGAAATTTCTGGAGGAATGCAGAAACGGGTAGCTATTGCCAGAGCTGTTGTGAATAATCCAAAGTATCTCTTTTGTGACGAACCCAATTCTGGCTTGGACCCACATACTGCAACAGTTATAGATAATCTGATTAAAGAGATTACAGAAGAGTACGATATAATCACTATTATTAATACACACGATATGAATTCTGTGATGGAAATTGGTGAAAAAATCATCTTCTTAAAAGATGGAAATCTAGCCTGGGAAGGAGATAAAACCCAAATTTTTAAAACAGACAACGAAGAAGTTACGAATTTTGTGTATTCTTCAAATCTCTTTAAAATGGTGAGAAAGGCACAGAACAGCGCTCAATCATAAAGTCAAAAGTATAGTCTTCAATCTACTACTTTCACTACAACAGTATCGACATTTGTTTGCGTCTTTAGCCATTGTGATAATTCAATGTTTTTTTGAGTTACTAAACTGTCATTTACGGATTCTGCCCATCGTATAATGGCCACGTTTGTGGTATCCACAGTTCTGAAATTACTGGAAACGGGCATTTTAGAGTACCCAAAATACCTAAGCTCCTGAAATTGAATTTTAGCATCCTTCGATATATCTGAAAATGAAAAAGCGTTTTGTTTTTCATCCATTTGATTAATAGTTCCCTTAAGGTTTTCTATTTCCCCTTGAAGACCAGAAATGATATTATCCTTTTCATCCAACTCACCTATAGCGCGATCATAGGCTTCGGATATTTTATCAAAGCTTCTGTTTTTATTACCATTTATTACAAGATCAAAATTGCTAATCTTCGGATAATCCTTAATTTCATTTTTTAAATCGGCTATTGTTACTTCATTAATTTCACCATTAAAATAAAGCGTAATTGTTTTGTTTTCAAAGTTGGGTATATCCCGTTGTAGCCATAATTCTGAGTTTTCTTCTATTTCATTTTCAATAAATGCGTTATAGTCATTTTCAAAACCACTAGCTTTCCATACTTGTATAAAAGTATATGTGGGATATATCATCACGATTAGTGCAGCTAACGAAGCCAGTTGGGCAATACGTTTTC
>CAZPTJ010000022.1:21574-23531 GCA_964589085.1 uncultured Flavobacteriaceae bacterium
GGATATATCATCACGATTAGTGCAGCTAACGAAGCCAGTTGGGCAATACGTTTTCTTTTTTTAGAATTGGCATAACGCAACATAGGGAATCGAAGTACTTTTAAAACAATAAAAGTTGCCAGCGCAATAAAAATAGTATTTATGGTAAAGAGGTTCATAGCTCCTCCAAAAAATGACCAATTGTGGTTTGCCAGGGCATATCCAGCGGTACACAAAGGTGGCATAAGTGCTGTAGCAATGGCTACTCCAAAAATCACACTAGCGATTGTTCCTTTTTTAGTCCGTGCAATAATCAATGCCAATCCACCAAAAAAAGCAATCAACACATCCCGAATATCTGGTTTTGTTCTTCCAAGTAGTTCTGATGTTTCTTCACTTCCTAATGGAAAAAATCTAAAAAACAAATACGCAGTTAATAAACTTAGCACAATCATGGTTGCCAGATTTATCAATGATTTCTTTAAAGTATCTATATCGTTGATAGCAATAGACATTCCTATACCTAAAATAGGCCCCATTAACGGAGATATAAGCATTGCTCCAATAACAACTGCCGTAGAATTTGCATTTAGTCCAACAGAAGCTACAAAAATGGAGCATATCAATATCCAGGCTGTAGCTCCCTTAAAGGAAATATCATTCTTAATGGCGTCAATAGTCGCCTCCCGGTCAGTATCTGCTCTAAAGTCCAGTAATTCTATCATAAAGGTTTTGACACTTTGCCACAATCCTTTGGCATCCTCCTTTACTGCCTGTTTGTTCTGATCTATATCGTTATTTTCCATCACCCTAATTTACTATCAAATTTTGATTGTACTGTATTGCGTAATTGTTTAATATCCTGCTCTTTTGATTTTGGTACAATAACGAGAATATCTTGCTCTTCAACGATGATATAGTCATGTAAACCATCAATTACCACTACTTTATCTTGTGTTGTACGAATAATGTTTCCAGTAGCATTTTCTATTACCGTACGTGCTTGAACGGTAGCATTCTGATCTTCGTCTTTATCCAATTTATCATATAACGAGCCCCAGGTACCTAAATCATTCCAATCAAAACTAGCGGGGATTACCTCAACAGATTGATGTTTCTCCATGACTCCAAAATCAATACTTATATTTTCGGCCTGTGGATAATACTCATTTATAAATCCTTGCTCACCCTCAGTATTCAATTGAGACATTCCCTTATTGAAAAGTTCATGCATCTCTGGCAAATGCTTTTCAAAAGCATTTAAAATAGTTCTCGCACTCCAAATAAACATTCCAGCATTCCATAAGTAATTCCCACTTTCATAGAACGTTTTAGCCGCTTCATAGTCAGGTTTTTCTGTAAAAGCAATGACTTTTTTAGAAGGGTTTATATCTTCTTTTTCATAATTGATATAACCATATCCTGTATTCGGAAAACTGGGCTTTATTCCCAAGGTTACAATGGTATTTGCCTTTGCAGAAGCATTAAAAGCCATTTCCAAGTCTTGCACAAAAGCTGTTTCGTCTTCAATCCAACTATCACTAGGTGCGACAATCATCTGTGCATCCGGATTCTCCTTGTACACTTTTAATGCAGAAAGCAGGATACAAGGAGCAGTATTACGCATAGCCGATTCCAGAACAATATTTTTTTGTGCAATCCCAGGTAATTGTTCCTTAACCAAATCATTATACATTGCGTTGGTCAATATTAAAATTTGCTTTTCAGGGATAAGTTTTGCCATACGTTTAAAGGTGCGTTGTAAAAGCGTATCTCCTGTTCCTAACATATCGTGAAATTGTTTTGGAAAAGATGCCCTACTTACCGGCCAAAAACGGGAACCAACACCGCCCGCCATAATTAATGCATAATAATTTTTATAGTCTCCTGCCATGTGCTTCAAAAAAGTATATTAATATTCTATATAGCTAAATCAATATAAAATAACACTCCTATTTCGAATAAAAAACTGAATTTC
>CAZPTJ010000023.1:0-3433 GCA_964589085.1 uncultured Flavobacteriaceae bacterium
GTTTACAGTTTCTCCAGGCACCGAAAATGGCAAACCTCCCAAGAGTAATGACATACGTGCTACATTGCGATTGTCTTCTCCTGCCTGATTTGCACAACCCATAATAACATCATCATAAGCTTCTTTAGGAATTGAAGGATTCCGTTTTACAATCTCACGAATTACGTGTGCTCCTAAATCATCAGTGCGCACAGCACTCAATGTTCCTTTATAACTTCCTATAGGCGTTCTGATGCCATCTATGATGTATGCTTCTTTCATTTTAGTATTCTTTTATGATACAATTACTGTAACTTTTACAAATTTAGCGAACCTATACATAGTGTCCTATTTTTATCAAAATTGCATGGATTTTAAAATTATAGCTCCCGAAAATGAATTGATTAAAAAGTACACTATTTTTTCATATGAAGGTTTCCTGAATAATGTGTCGTATTATGCTTACCCTCATTATGGTATTCCTATTATTTTTTTAAAAGATGTAGAAATCTCTATTTCTAGTCAAGCTATATTAATTAAACCTTCTCCCAAAAAATCAATACGCTGTATATATGCAAACACTTTTTACAGACCTATTAAAATAGAAACGCAAGGAAAAATCGAAGAGTTCTGTGTCGTTTTCAAACCTTATGGATTATCGCAATTTATCAATTCCTCATTATTTGTAAAACCAACTAATGCTTTTTTTGAATTCTCACTATTTAATAATTTTATCGATAACACACCTGATTTATTTATGCATTCTCTAAAAACAAAAAGTCAATTATTAGAATGCTATCTTTTAAATTGTTTTAATGAAAAAAGATATACTAATTATATTATAGCTAGTTTCAATGATATGCTTTCCGGCGTATATAATCCTTCAATACATCCTGTATCTAATAAAACTTTTTACCGAGCTTTTAAAAACATATGCGGCGTGTCTTCGTCTATCGTATTTAAAATCATTCAGTTTAGAAAATCCTTAGAAAAGATGAAGGAACAAAATTCTAATAAAACAATTTGTCAATTGGCACACGAATTGGGATATTATGATCAAGCTCATTTCAATCATACCTTTCGCAAACTTACTGATGAAACTCCTAGTAATTTTTTTAAAGCTGTGTCGTCAGTTAGCGAGAAAAACTTCTATTTTAAATTTGAATAATTCTTTATACGATTTCAATTTATCATTGATTATGCATAAGGTAAATTGTCTTTATTATACAATTTTATATAGGATTTCATAGCTACTTTTGAATCAAAAGCACTCTATGTTTTCAAATAACAAATATGTTTTCCGGTTCATTCTTATATTTTTTGGATTAATCATATTTCCATTTCCTCTAACCTATATTCCTTATGTAAACTTTATAGGAGTGTGGATTTCTAAATTTTACAAGACTATCATTCCTTGGTTGGGAAATAATGTATTAGGTATACAACGAGAGATTTCTACTGAATTTACAGGTAGCGGCGATACCACATATGGTTATTTAGTCATCTTATTTTATTTTTGTTTAGCTATTCTAGGAACTATTATTTGGTCATTAATAGTACGTAGAGAAAAAGATCAAACAAAACTAAACTACTGGTTTTTAACAACTTTAAGATATTGGGTAGGCGCAGCTATGGTGAGTTATGGTATGTCTAAAGTAATTCAATTACAAATGCCAGCTCCTAATTTTTATCGATTATTAGAACCTTATGGAGATTCTTCTCCTATGGGACTGGCTTGGACCTATATGGGTTTTTCTCAAGGGTTTAGCATGTTTGTAGGATTAGGAGAAGTGATAGGAGGTATTCTTTTATTTCACAGAAGAACTATCGTTATAGGTGCCCTATTATTATTATCGGTCACCGTTAATGTAATGGCCGTAAATTATTTCTTTGACGTTCCGGTAAAAATATATTCAACACAATTATTCCTTGCCACAGCTATTATTATTGCTCCTTATACCAAGAGATTATTTGCTGTCATATTCAACTATAAAGAAACACAGCCTTTCACTTATTTAAGAATCTTCAAACAAAAAAAGTGGCATATTACTAAGTTATCAATAAAATGGATTTTTGTAGCATTTATCTTGTTTACTCATATTAATTCTGCTATAAGCAGAAATAAGGTTCGCGGAAGAAATACACCAAAAACACAACTTTACGGACTTTATGAAACAACAAACTTCGTGCGAAATAATGACACCATACCTCCATTATTAACTGATGCTTCACGATGGCGATATTTATTGATTGAAAGTGATCGTTTTGTTGAAATACGTTCAATGAATGAGAGTAAAGTTTTTTATAAAAGAGACACATTAGACACTAATAAAAACCGTATCCGGTGGTCAAATTTTAGGGACTCTACAGAAATACACCATTTTAAATATAAATACACTGACTCTACTATGACTATTGAAGGTATTTATAAAAATGACACCTTAAAAGTTGATTTTACACGAAGAGGAGCAGAAGATTTTACCTTAATGGGTCGTGGTTTTAATTGGATTAATGAACGGCCGTTTAATAGATAAATAGTCTATTAAAATATGATTTCACATTTTTACTACAGCAAGAATTAATCTTTCCGAAATTCTTCTGAAGAATACAGACAAAAACTGTGATTGTCTTTAAATGTTTGCAGTATTGTATTTTATAAAAATTCAAATTATGTTAAAACAGATTTTAAACATTAATGGAATTACACCATTAACCAAAGCAGATAAAAAAATTATTGGAGGACAGTTTGGCACCGATGTTATAGGTGGTGGTAGGCCAGATGGCTTCACATGTGGTGACGTTTATTCATATTGTAATGTTCTCTATTCCTATTCATATGATCTATTTGATATTTGTATGTTAGAACGCGGTTGCGACTAACACAAATATTTCTTTGCTTAAAAATCTCTGAGAAAAATACCTCTTGGAGATTTTTATTCCCAATCCTTAGTCGTTCTATATACTACTCCTTTAAATAACGCTATGAGTTCTTCACCTCGCTTTACTTCAACAATATTAAAGCCCACTTTCGTTTTTTGAAGATCTAAAGTGGCTGATGCTGTAATATAATCTCCCTCATTTATAGCTTCAATATGATTTATAGATGTTTCAATGGATACTGCATATTTTCCGTGGGTGTTAGCTGTAAAACCAAAAGCTGTATCTGCTAGAGTATAGGTGATTCCACCGTGAGCTTTACCCATACTATTCAGCATTTCTTTTCGCACACGCATACCTACCGTGCACTTACCTACTTCGCAGTGTAATATTTCAATCCCCATCCATGTACTGAAGGGATCAAGAGATAACATTTTATGCGGTATCTTTTCTCCTTGTAAAGGCATTATTTAAAAAATTACTATGATCTCTACTCATTTTGCGCAATAATGGTGAGCATCTATAACGATCTTCATGATATTCATTATAAAGCTCGTCCATTTTCTGAACACACCAA
>CAZPTJ010000023.1:3533-21533 GCA_964589085.1 uncultured Flavobacteriaceae bacterium
ATTCAAAAAACTGTTTTCCTTCTCTATTCATCTTTCGCAACAATGGTGAACAGCGGTAACGATCTTCATGATATTCATTATAAAGCTCGTCCATTTTCTGAACACACCAATCGATTCCCTTTTCATCAGCCCAGGATAATAATCCCTTCGGATAATTCACCCCTTTTGTCATGGCATCATCAATCGCCTTTACACTAGCAACATTCCAGAACAAAGCGTCAGCTGCTTCATTGATGAGCATCACAAGAATGCGATCAAAAATCTGATTCCCTAAAGTTTCATCTGCATTGGGTTGTGCTTTCGCGAAAGCGTTATCAGCATTTTCATCTGTATAATGGTAATACCCTCTTCCTGATTTACGACCCAAATATCCCGCTTCACTCAGTCTTTTTTGTGTAAAAGCAGGTTTATAGCGAGGATCTTGATAAAAGGCATTAAATACAGTTTCTGTTACGGTATAATTAACATCGTTTCCTATAAAATCCATTAACTCAAAAGGTCCCATTCTAAAACCACCTATAGATTTCATCACTCCATCGATAATCGCATAATCTGCAATTCCTTCTTCCGCTATACGTAATGCTTCTCCATAGAAAGGACGAGCTACCCGATTAACAATAAATCCAGGGGTATCCTTTGCAACTGCTACTGTTTTCTTCCATCTCGTAATTTCTGTCACACAAGTCTCTAAAACAGCATTACTGGTTTGCACGGCTGGTATTACTTCTACCAAACGCATTAAAGGCGCAGGATTAAAGAAATGAATACCGATACATCGTTCTGGTTTATCGAGGGATGCGGCAATGGAAGCGATGGATAATGAAGAAGTATTTGATGCAATAATACACTTATCAGAAACATAGGTTTCTAATTCCTGAAAAACAGATTTTTTAATATCTAAATTTTCAATAATAGCTTCAATGGTCAGGTCAGCATCTGCTAATGTTTGTAATGCATCCACATATTGAATATTACTTTGTATTCTACTTTTCTCCTCAGTATCAATTCTCCCTTTCTCAATAAGTCTATTCAGGATTTTTTCCAGTGCGGCTTCTGCTTTATCCAAAGCTTCTTTTCTGGTATCATACAATTTTACGGTACATCCTGCAGTTGCTGCAACTTGTGCTATTCCGCTTCCCATTGTTCCTGCTCCTATAATTCCTACATTTTGTATTGAGGATTGTTGATTGTTGATTGTTGATTGTTGATTTGACATTATCTAGATTGGAAGTTTATAATTTTGAGGATGCTGTTTTAATACTGCTTACGAATATTGAAATTAATTGATTATTCTCATCTATTGACTTATTAAGTGTTTGAGTATCGTGGATTAGCTCTGCGCCTCTTTGAATTTTCATATTAACATAGGATTCTCGTAACTCTTTTAACGAAATTTTCATTTTATGTAAGAAATCTTTAGTGGATTCTCCACTTCGTGCTTCCCCATAATTCAGAGCTACTGATGTGCTTGATCTAATCAATTGTTTGGTCAAATGCTCTGAAGCAAAAGACTTATCTATACTTTTACATAATAAAATCACATCTATTGCAAACTGTATCAATCGCTCTTCCAGTTCATTTGGTTTCATAGTTACTCACTTCTAAAATCAAAAATCGCCAATCTCAAATCGTTAATCAAAAGGATATATTATTTAAATCTACATTTCCTCCGGATATAATAATCCCTATTCTTTTATCCTTATAATTCTCTTTATCTCTCAATAATGCTGCAAAAGCAACAGCACTAGAAGGTTCAACAACAATTTTCATGCGCTCCCATATTAATCGCATTGCTACACTGATTTCCCCTTCCTCAACACGGATAATCTTGTCCACATATCTTTGGATGATTGGAAAATTGCGATCTCCCAAATGGGTTCGCAAACCATCTGCTATAGTCCCTGTAGTTTTGTTTTTTTCAATGTTACCCGATATCAATGAACGGTAGGCATCATCGACAATAAAAGGTTCACCACCAATAACATTACAGGAATTCCCAAATGCCTGAGCAGCTAAGGCTGTTCCTGCAATCAACCCTCCTCCACCAATAGGTGTAAAGATATAATCCAAATCAGGATAGTCTTCCAAAAGCTCCCAAGCGGCAGTGCCTTGTCCTAAAATCACATCATCATCGTTTGAAGGATGTATAAACGTCGCTCCTTTTTCCTGTTGTATTTGTTTAGACAATACTTCTCTTGCAGCAATGGTTGACTCACATTCCATAATCTCTCCGTCATACCCTTTTACTGCGTCTTTTTTTACCTGTGGTGCATTTTCTGGCATCACGATATATGCTTTTATACCAAGGCTTTTTGCGGCCAATGATAGGGCTTGTGCAAAATTACCCGAGGAATGAGTGACGACTCCTTTTGCTTGTTGTGCATCTGTAAGATTAAGAATAGCATTTGCTGCTCCACGCATTTTAAATGCACCCATTCTTTGGAAATTCTCACATTTAAAAAAGAGCTGAGCATCAGCAAATTCATTGAGCAATCTTGAACTCAAAACTGGAGTACGGTGCACATAGGGAGCAATACGCTCCTGTGTTTCTTGTAATGTACTTTTGTAGTTCAAAATATTCAACTTGTTCTTTATTTGCCTTTAAACTCTGGTCTGCGTTTTTCAATAAAAGCGGCGACTCCTTCGGCATAATCTTCACTTTGTGCTGAGGCAATCTGCAATTCAGACTCCATTTCTAGCTGTGCCTTCAAATCATTCGTCATCGATGCGTTCATCAATCTTTTGGTATACCCCAAAGCTTGTGTAGGCATCGCGGCTATGGTCCGAGCCGTTTTTTGAATTTCATTTTCAAAATCTTCAAAAGCGACAACTTTATAAACCATTCCCAATTGTAAAGCTTCTTCTGCGGTTACTTTATCTCCCAACATCATTAAGGCACTCGCTTTCTGAAAACCAATTAACCGCGGTAAAAAGAATGTTCCTCCGCTATCAGGGATTAATCCTATTTTACTAAATGCTTGAATAAAACTGGCTTTCTCTGATGCAATAACAATATCACAAGCAAGTGCAATATTTGCTCCTGCTCCAGCAGCCACTCCATTTACTGCTGCAATGACAGGCTTTTCAATGGACCGAATCTTCGTAATTATAGGATTATAATGCTCTTCAAGTATCTTTTTAAAACCGGGATTTAACTCCGGTGTGGTTACTTCCTTCAAGTCTTGTCCGGCACAAAATGCCTTTCCAGACCCTGTAATTACAATTGCTCTTACTTCCGAATTATTCTCAGCCTTATTCAATTCGGCTTGCAATTCCAAAGCCATTTCTCGATTAAAGCTATTAAATACTTCTGGTCTGTTGAGAGTCAACGTGAGTATATTATTTTCATTTTTAGAAATGATGCTCATACAAAATTTATTTTTTTAAAAGCTTTATTGTTTTCTTGTTTCCACTTCTTTCATCTAAAATTTGTAGTACATAAGTGCCCGATGGGTAATTATCTAATTGTATATTCTTACTTTCCATAAAAGTAAACTCTGCTAATTGCTGCCCTAAAATTGTGGTTATTGTTGCTTTGAATTTTCCTTGAGGCAATTCAATAGTAATCAAATCACTAACGGGATTCGGAAAAACAGTAATTGTTGATATATCAAAACTTTCATTACTTAAAACAGCATCTATAAGTTCCAAATCTACCGTTATGTTATCACCTACAATATAACAATCACTAGGCTCGATCTCAATGATAAGGGTCTCAGAAGGTTCTTCTTCCCCATCGTTTACAATTCCTAAAGTAGTATCAATTACATCTTGGGCATCTTCAAATAAGACAAAACCGGGTTGTCGATCATAATCTTCACCAAATGTTGTCGTGCCGTCAAAAGACAAATTGATGGCCAAAGGCAATAACAAGTCACTTTCTCTTTCTAAACTATATTCAAAAAAATCATCACTCTCAACATATTGCGTTTCCGTTGCAAAAACATTGACAACTGTATCTGGAAAGTTTTCAAATACATCAAATGTAATTGACGTATTTTCTGGATTGGCACCAGTTTCAAAGCTTGGCGAAGTGGGGTTAACCACATAAAAATTCCCAGTAACATTACCTAAACCAGGAGAAGTGGGTAAGTTTTCAACTAAGTTTAAAAAGGGAATGTCCTCGTCATAAATAATTGTACAGTTTGTAAAACTTGCTCCTCCAAACCTAGCCACTGGATTATCGTAATCTGTTACCTCAAAAAAAATGGGGTTATTTAAAGCTATAGGATCATTGGAAACATCTTTAAAAACACAGTTCTCAAAATTGGCATCATAGCTGTCTACAGTTTTAGATATATATACTGCTGTCCAATCACTACTGTCGATATAACAATTGGAAAAATTCACAAAACCGTCTACTCCATTTTCACCATTATCATCAATATTTAATTCGGCAAATGCAAATGTGTTGGATGGATCGTGATTACCAGACATATAGGTATCTTCTACTACAACAGAAATATCTGGAGACGAATCATCCATAAACTCCATCGCAACTTGAATAGCATTTCCATTATTATTAAGTATTCGACATCCTTTAATCAATACATTTTCAATACGTTGATCAGGTTCAAAGGGTTCTATATCAATACCATCTTCTGGTAGTGTACCACTGGTATCTGAAAACTCACTGTATAATACGTCTACATCTTTAGCAGAAATAATAGCTAAGCCTTGTCTATAATTATTATTTGAAACACAATTGAGTATCGTAATATTCTCTGAATAATTTTGAGGACTATCTGCTGCAAAACTTTTACTCACACTTATACCATCTCCTCCCGAATCTCTTATAGTTAGCCCTTCTATCCAAATATTTATCGCCGAATTTAAATCAATGCCATGTCTAAACTCACTATCAGCAAGGTCTATATATTCTTGCTTATTCATGATTAAAGTAGCTCCATAACCTATGATCGTGATATTATTCCTATCTCTTATACGCCATAAAGAATCAAATTGACCGAATACATCTGGCAATGCGCGTACCACTACACCTCTTTCTAAAATAATCGTAACATCATCACGATTAATATCTAGAGGTCCTATGCGCCAGTCTGCACCGACATTATCTATAACTATAGTGTCTGCTGTAGTATTAGTAAATGCTATTTCTAAAAAGGAAGTACTGTCATTAGGGTCAAAACCTATGTCTGTTGAAACTACAACTTTTGATGCCCAAATCGAAAGTGACATAAATATCAAAATAAAAGTCAATTTATATTTCTTTTGCTTCATAGAATTATATTTAAGTGCTATTTCAAACATTTAAAGTAGTCAAACGGTTCTTGACATGTATCACATTTAAATAATGCTTTACAGGCAGTAGAACCAAACTGACTTACCAAGTGGGTATTTAACGATCCACAATTGGTACATTTTACAATTTTCTTATTTCCTAACAGAGCTTCCTTATCTGCTTCAGGTGCCAGGGGAGCCGCAATACCATAATCCTCTAAAGCCTTTCGACCACGCATGGTTATCCAATCTGTTGTCCAGGCCGGACTTAAAACTAAAGTAATTTTTGCTTCTTTTTCAGCTTTCGCGAAAGCTGTGACAATATCATCTCCTATAACATCCATCGCCGGACAACCAGAATAGGTTGGAGTAATCGTCACCTGTACTACATTATTTATTTCGATAGCAGAACGTACAACTCCCATATCCATAATACTTAACACAGGTATCTCAGGATCTGAAACAGCTTCCAAAATTGAAATTAAATGAGGTTGTATATTTTGAGTTTCTAATTCCATTTTAATTTTTGGGATAAACTCATGATGATCATTACTTGCTTCGGACTACCATTCCATATTTGGGTAGGTGCGTTGCATATATTGCATATCTGCCAATAAATACCCCATATGTTCGGTATGGATTCCTTCTTTCCCTCCTTTATGGAAATAGGGGTTCTCCGGAATATTCAATGTAGCTTCCTTGAGTACATCTTTAATAACTCTATAATAAGCATCTTTAAATTTTAAGGTATCTACTCCTATTCCTTCGGCAATCATTGCTACATCAGAATCTGTCTGATGAAATAACTCATCGGTATACATCCATAATTCATCAATAGCTTCCTGAACACGCTCCTTGCTTTCGGCAGTCCCGTCTCCTAAACGCAGTATCCAATCTGATGAGAATCTCCAGTGGTAACTTACTTCTTTAATAGATTTTTTGGCAATAGCCGCTAGTGTTTCATCGGTACTATTTTCCAGGGCTTTGAGAAATAGCAAATGATACCCATCAAATAAAAACTGACGTGTAATGGTATATCCAAAATCCGTATTGGGTTGCTCTACCAACAATACATTTTTGTACTCTCTCTCCAAACGCAGAAATGCTATGGTATCTTCTGTGATCTCATCATTTTCTGAAACAGCCGCAGCATATTGATAATAACTGCGTACTTGCCCTAACAAATCTAATGACATATTCGTCCCGGCAATATCAGTTTCCAAACTTGGGCCATGGCCACATAGTTCTCCTAAACGTTGTCCCAATATTAAACAGTTATCTGCAATACCAAGAATATAATTATATAGGTGTTGATTTTTCATTTACATATGTTTTACCTCATCGGGTAAATTGTAAAACGTAGGATGACGATATACTTTATCTTGAGCGGGTTCAAAAAGCTCTCCATTATTTTCCGGATTGCTTGCTGTAATATTACTACTCTCAACCACCCATATACTCACTCCTTCACTTCTTCTGGTATATACATCTCGCGCATTTTCCAAAGCCATTTCGGCATCTGCAGCACGTAGACTTCCAAAATGTCTATGTTCCAGTCCGTTTTTACTACGCACAAAAACTTCCCAAAGTGGCCAATTATTCTGTCCCATGTCTATCCTACTTTTTTAAGATTTTTACGTTTTTCTTTTTTTGTCGCATATGCCATAGCCGCATCACGCACCCAGGTGCCGCGTTCCCATGCACCTACGCGGTCTTTCATTCGTTTTTTATTACTTGGGCCATATCCTTTAACTACTTGCCAAAACTCATCCCAGTTAATTTCTCCAAAATCATAATGTCCCGTCTCTGAATTAAATTTCAAATCAGGATCAGGAACTGTAAGTCCTAAAATATCAGCTTGGGGAACCGTTTGATCAATAAACTGTTGACGTAACTCATCGTTAGTCTTACGTTTTAATTTCCACTTCATCGATTGTGCTGTATGCACAGATTCTGCATCGGTAGGTCCTAACATCATAAGTGAAGGCCACCACCATCTATTCAATGCATCCTGAGCCATTTCTTTTTGTTCTGGTGTGCCTTGACATAATTTGAGCATAATCTCAAATCCTTGTCGCTGATGAAAGCTTTCTTCCTTACATACCCTCACCATTGCTCTTGCATAAGGCCCAAAGGAAGTATTACATAGCGGAACTTGATTGATAATAGCAGCACCGTCTACAAGCCAGCCTATAGCACCCATATCTGCCCAGGTAACCGTAGGGTAATTAAATATTGAAGAATACTTTGCTTTACCCGTATGTAATTGTTCATATAATTCCTCACGAGATATTCCTAAAGTTTCACAAGCGGAATAGAGGTACAAACCATGACCTGCTTCATCCTGAACTTTAGCGAGCAATGCTACTTTTCTCCGTAAAGAAGGAGCTCTACTTATCCAATTACCTTCAGGTAACATTCCTATAATTTCAGAATGTGCATGTTGAGAAATCTGACGAATATGTGTCTTTCGATATTTTTCAGGCATCCAATCTTTAGGCTCAATTTTTTCATCACGTGCAATACGCGCTTCAAAAATTGCCTCCAGATCCTTTACTTCTTTATCACTCATAATTTATGCCCGCGCAGGCGGGTATCTATTAAGTTAATACTCTTTTCTTCTTTATAAGAATCCCACCTTCGTGAGATTATACATCAAAATTTACTACTACACGTTCCGACGTAGGCACCGCTTGACAACTCAATACATAGTTCTGTGCAACTTCATCTTCCTCTAGTGCATAATTAATTTTCATCTCTACAGTTCCTTCTTCTATCTTACACTTACAAGTACTACACACCCCTCCTTTACACGCAAATGGCAAATCTGCTCCAGCGCTTAAGGCTGCATCAAGTACATTATCAGAATCATCAGTCATCGTAAAATGAAATTCTTTCCCTCCATCTACTATGGTCACTTCTACTCCATCCACCTTTTGTTCGGCAAGACGAGCAGCTCTTTCTTTATCTGCTTTAGAAAGTCCGGTAACAAATAGTTCATAGTGTACTTTTTCTTCATCCAAACCAGCTTTAACCAATTCATCACGTATCAGAAATATCATTTCCTCAGGACCACAAATAAAAACTTCGTCGGTAGCCTGAATATCGATGAGTGTTTTAGTAAGTTGTTGAAGCTTCTCCGTTGTAAAACGACCATTAAACAATTCAATATCCCGATGTTCTTTTGTTAGGAAATAATACAACTCTAACCTGCCAAAATATTGATTACGCAGTTGCTCCAAAGCTTCCTTAAAGATAATTGATTTTACGTTTCTATTGAGGTAGAAAAGCTTAAAAGTAGCATTGGGTTCTAATGCCAAATGCGTTTTAATCATAGACAGAATAGGAGTAATACCACTACCCGCAGCAAAAACCACATAATGTTTTGCTTTTGATGATGCAACAGGCACTCCAAATTTCCCGCTCGGTGGCATCACATCCAGCACATCTCCGGTTTTCAAAACCGTATTAGCAAAGGTTGAAAAAGCACCACCCGGTATTTGTTTAACGGCTACTTGCCATTCTCTATCTACAGGACTACTACAAAGACTATAAGACCTCCGGATATCTTCTCCATCTATAAAAGTTCTGAGCGTTAAATGTTGCCCTTGACTATAGGTAAATTCCTTCTGCAATTCTTCAGGAATATCTAAAGTTATCACAGAACAATCTGCAGTTTCCTTATACACCTGAACTGGTATTTGATAGAAGTGTGCCATACGATACCAAAACTAACACTTGTTAGTTTAATATCCAAATATTTATTTACATACCACTACTCCCTTGAGTAATATTTCGCTTAAAGCGAAAATCAATTCATCTATATCCTGGAAATTCTTTTTGGAAATCCATAAGTGAAGGTTCCTTAATGTACTTAAAAAGGAAAACAACATCACTTCTTCATTCGGAATCTGCAATTCGTTTTGTGTAATCCCTCTTCTAATAATAATTCTGAAATTATGTTCATAATCGGATCGCATCTTCAAATAACCATCCAATTGCTCCTCTAAATGCATCCAATCGTTGTTCAATGCTGCCAGACCATCGGGATGCCTAACGGTTAAGTTTACATGCTGCTCTATCACCTTTTTTAATTGTTCTTCAGCACTACCTTGATTTTCTATAATCTCCTCCATACCTTGCACAAAATCTTGCGCTATCGTCATTATAATTTCTGCCAGAATTTGTTGTTTTGACGTAATATGATTATATAAACTGGCCGCTTTTATACCCATTTCAAAAGCAAGATCACGCATGGTCACTGCACTATACCCACGTTCCTTAAACAGGCGTGATGCTACATTCAGTATTTCTTCTTTTCTCGTTATTTTATTTCTATTCTTCAATATTTGTATATTAAATTTAACTTCTATGTCCTAAAGAAAAAAGGCCATTTACAATCCTTACTAAGGAACAACATTTTGTGTTATTAAAACAATTAGGGTCATTTTAATTTTGACTTACTATACAAAATAAACTTATGAAAACTTCATCTTGTTTATTCTTAGTATAACCAAAACATATTCAATGTTCCTTTTAAGAAAATTATATATAGCTTCACAGAGGACTTGTGTGCAAAACTATTTAATTTTGTTCCCATGGATATTTCATACGAATCAAATCCGATAATCGATAGATTACCGCCACATCTTAAACAATATATTAAGCCACAGGCATACGAAAGTTATACACCACAAAATCAGGCTGTATGGCGTTATGTGATGCGTAAAAATGTAGCTTATTTATCTCAGGTCGCCCATAAAAGTTATACAGAAGGGTTAGCAAAGACAGGGATTTCTATAGATGATATTCCTTCTATGTATGGCATGAATCGCATTTTAAAGGAAATAGGTTGGGCAGCTGTGGCTGTAGATGGCTTTATTCCTCCTAACGCTTTTATGGAATTTCAGGCCTATAAAGTTCTGGTTATTGCCAGTGATATCCGACAAATAGAACATATTGAATATACACCAGCTCCTGATATTATTCATGAAGCTGCGGGTCATGCTCCTATTATCGCAAGTCCTGATTATGCAGAATACTTGAGACGTTTTGGAGAAATAGGCGCTAAGGCTATTTCCAGTGCTCATGACATGGAATTATATGAAGCCGTCCGGAAACTATCTATTCTAAAAGAATCTCAGACGAGTACAGAAGAAGTCATCCACATTGCTGAAAAGCAAGTCGAGATATTACAACAAAAAAAGGTAGAACCATCTGAGATTGCCTTAATACGCAATTTGCACTGGTGGACGGTTGAATATGGCTTAATCGGTAGTTGTGAAGATCCTAAATTGTATGGTGCAGGATTACTTTCTTCTATAGGTGAGAGTACCTGGTGTCTTACTGATAAAGTACAAAAAATCCCTTATTCTATAGAAGCGGCTTATCAGGATTTTGACATTACTAAGCCTCAACCTCAACTTTATGTGACACAAGATTTTGCTTATCTGATGGAGGTCTTAGAAGAGTTTGCAAATACAATGGCTCTACGTAAAGGTGGTTGGCGCGGTCTCAATAAATTGATTAATTCTAAGCAACTCGGAACCATTGAGATTAGTACAGGAATTCAAGTAAGCGGCATTTTTACACGAATGATTCAAAATGAAGATAATGAAGTTGTCTATTTTGAAACAACGGGACCTACAGCATTATCCTATAGAGAAAAGGAATTGATTGGACATGGAACCTCACGTTATGCTTCTGGTTTTAGTTCACCATTAGGAAAATTAAAAGGAATCAATCTCTCTATTGAGAATATGGGGCCTCGTGATTTATTAGCTTATAATTTTTACGATGGAAAGCCTATTGCCTTTGAGTTTGAAAGTGGTATTACTGTCTCTGGATTAAATGTTACAGGGATGCGTAATTTAGGTGGAAAATTGATGCTCATTCAATTCAGGGATTGTACGGTCAAGTATAAAAGTGAGATTTTACATCATCCTGAAATGGGTGATTTTGATATGATTGTAGGCCAGGAGATCATCTCTGCTTTTGCTGGAGCAGCAGATTATCATTCTTTTGACCTCGTCGAACATGTATTAAGTTCTTCGGGTACATCTCAAGAGGAGGATGAGGAAAGTCAATCGCTAAACAATCTATATGCTAAAGTGCGTGAGATAAGAGAGCATATCGCAGATGACGGATTAACAGCATCGCAAAAGACTATTCTAGAAAATATATATGATCAATTGCAAAAGGAACATCAGGATGATTGGTTACTTGCGCTGGAAATCTATGAGCTTAATTATTCTGAGACTGTTTTGACACATTTGGAAGATATTAGATCAAAGCATCCTCATCTTGCCCAACTCATTCAGGGTGGTTGTGATTTATTACTCTCCGTTAATCCTTAAATATCGCATCAAACTGTTCTATTTTATCAACTTCGCTATGATCGTATACAAGGGACCAACCCAACGAATTTGTAAGAATATATAACTTATGTAATTCAGAGATTAAGCGATTTTCAGCATTCATATACAAATCTGATTGTTGTATTTTTTCATTCAAGCCTTTCATCACACGCTCTTTAATAATATTATAATCTTCTGCTTCAAAAGGATTAAATAAATCTTGTTGTATATCGTAGTATTCAATATTGGGCTGAATGTTTAATTCTGGTTCGGGAATAGCCGTAATATAAATAGTTTTTGTTGCCTCATCCATTTGTGTTTTGACCTCATGAAGATCATAGGAGATATTTGCTTTTGCATTAACAATTATCAGCGCTTTCTTGGTCGCAGATAATATGTCGAAATAGAATTCTTTAGAGTCTTCATAGGTAAATATCTCTGCATATTCTCCTTCAGTCACCACTAACTTCCCAACATTTTTTAGCGCCTTTTCAATTAGCGCCGTTTCCTTAATGACTTGTTCATTTCTTTCCTTTTTGAATTCACAATAACGAAAACAAAAAACAACAAGTAACGTCAGTACAGCACCAAATACAATTTTACGCATAGTAGTAATTTAAACAGTAACTAAGTTACGCATTCTATGAATTTAAAATATCATATGTGGATATGATGATTGAAGCTCTTCAATTTTAACCTGGACCCTATGAATATGTTTTTTATACTCTGGATTCTTTGTATCAAATGGTTTATGCGTTAATGCTTTTTGGACACTTTCAACTTTTTCCATAGTTGTTTCGGCTTTCTTCAAAACATAAGCCTTGACAAAACGTTCCCATAAATAATCGATAGCAAGAGATGAAGGATGAATCATATCTTCGGCATAAAATCGATAATCTCTCAGCTCATCCATCATAATTTCATAGGCCGGAAAATAAGCAGCACTTTCCGTAATGCATACCTCTTGAACTGCCGAAATCAAATGTGCTTTACTTCGCATATTTTCAACGAAGCCATCTTTGATATGTCGTACCGGCGATATGGTAAAGATAATTTGAGCTCCAGGATTCATTGCCTTTATCAAAGTGCATTGTCGTGTAAGACTATCTTTAATTTCTGGAATGGGCAATATCCCTTTTGCAAAGGCTTTTTGAGGTACTTTATGACAATTTGCCACGGCAATACCTGTCTCTGTATGTTGATAGACCCAAGCAGTTCCAAGTGTAATAAAGATATGTGATGCTTCTCGTATCGATTTCTGAAGCTTGATTTGTGCATTTTTAAGCTTATCGATAATTGCTCCTCTAGAAGTACTATTCAAATAACTATGTGCTACAAATGATTTCCATACACCATTAAAATCAAAAATCGTCTCTTCTCCATAACCTTCATCATTCGATGCATAATATAAGATTCGTTCTAAGGCTAGTGGATGGAAAAGAATACCATAAGGATTTATTACCGTTTGAAATTTGTAATAATCCATTTGATTTCCAATGTTTTCGGCAAAACAGGAACCCAAAAACAATACCTTATCATCATATCCAAACTTGTGTTTTGCTTCTTGAATGGGTATGATGGTTTGTATTTGCATGCTTAGGATATATAACTCTTCGCAGCGTTTAGTGCTTCTTCTATTCCTTCAGGATTTTTACCTCCAGCGGTAGCAAAGAAAGGTTGGCCTCCTCCACCTCCCTGGATATGTTTTCCAAGCTCGCGTACGATCTGACCCGCGTTAAGTCCTGCAGAAGCCACAATTCCTTTTGATATATAACAACTTAAAATAGCTTTCCCTTCATTTTCAGCACCAAATAATAAAAAGAGATCATCCCGGTCATTGCCCATTTGAAACGCCAAGTCTTTAATTCCTCCTGCATCCAAATCGACTTTTTTAGCTAAAAACTGAATGCCATTAATATGCTCCAACTCATCAACAAGGTGCGTTTTTAAGTGCTTTGCTTTATCTTTTAACAGGCCTTCAATTTGTTTTTTCAAACTTACATTTTCATCCAACAATTGATGTATTGCCTTTACTGGATCTTGTGGGTTTTTAAGGCTCGTTTTCACAGCATTAAATGTTTCTGTTTCAGAGGTGAAAAAATCTTTAGCCGAGTCTCCTGTAATTGCTTCTATACGACGTATCCCTGAAGCCACGGCTCCTTCTGAAGTGATTTTAAAATGCCAAATATCTCCTGTCTGTGCAACGTGAGTTCCTCCACAAAGTTCCATGGATTTCCCAAAACGTATCGCACGAACAGCATCCCCATACTTTTCTCCAAATAATGCAATAGCACCTTCATCAATAGCCTGATCATAAGGTATCGCTCTTTGTTCTTGTAGTTCTAAATTTTCGCGTATGCGGGCATTTACAAAATTCTCAACTTCCTTTTGTTCTTCTGGAGTCACTTTGGAAAAGTGTGAAAAGTCAAAACGTAGATTCCGGCTATGTACCATACTTCCTTTTTGTGCAACATGAGTTCCTAAAACTTTACGCAATGCCTGATGCAACAAATGTGTTGCGGTATGATTTGCAGAAGTACGTCCGCGTTGTTTTTCATCAACAACAGCCGTAAATGTCTGATCAACGGATCTGGGTAAATTCTTTGCTAGATGGATAATAAGATTATTCTCTTTTTTGGTATCAATAATATAGACCACTTCGCCATTTGAAGCTTCTAAATATCCTTTATCCCCTACCTGTCCACCGCCTTCAGGATAGAATGGAGTGGCATTAAAAACCAACTGATACACGGTTCCTTCCTTTTTGCTTTCTGTCTTACGAAAACGGGTAATCTTCACTTTGGTACATAGGGTATCATATCCTACAAATTCTTCTTCGCTATCTTCTTCAAGAATCGTCCAATCTCCCGTTGCAACTTTTGTTGCTGCTCTGGAACGTTCTTTTTGTTTAAGTAGTTCCTGATCAAAACCCTTTACATCTAATTTCAGCCCTTTTTCTTCAAGGATCAATGCGGTCAAATCTTTTGGAAAACCATAGGTATCATAGAGTTCAAAAGCTTTCTCTCCAGATATCGTATCGCCTTGGGTCTTCGTAATTACATTATCGAGCAGAATCAAACCTTGTTCCAGTGTACGTAAGAAGGATTGTTCTTCCTCTCGAATTACATTGATAATAAGATTTTTTTCACGCTTTAATTCCGGAAAGGCATTCCCCATTTGCTTGATAAGGGTTACTACCAACTTATAAATAAATGGTTCTTTGGTATCCAGAAAAGTAAATCCATAGCGTATAGCACGACGTAAAATGCGTCGTATCACATAACCGGCTCCTGTATTACTTGGTAATTGTCCATCTGCGATACTAAAAGCTACAGCACGTACATGATCTGCAATCACCCGTACCGCAATATCGGTCTCTTCATTAAAGCCACACTTCTTTTTAGTTATTACCTCAATCTCCCGCATCAATGGAGTAAACACATCGGTATCATAATTGGATTGCACCCCTTGTAATACCATGCATAGACGCTCAAAGCCCATTCCCGTGTCTACATGCTGATTAGGTAATTTCTCCAGAGACTTATCTGCAAGACGATTGTACTGCATAAAGACCAGATTCCATATTTCTATGACTTGAGGATGATCTTGATTTACTAATGTTTTTCCATCTACGGCTTCTCGATCTTCCTGAGAGCGTATATCTACATGGATTTCACTACAGGGTCCACAAGGCCCCTGCTCTCCCATTTCCCAGAAATTATCATGTTTATTGCCATTGAGAATACGATTATCATCAATAAGTGGCTTCCAGAAATCATAGGCTTCCTGATCACGTTCTAAACCATCTGTTTTATCTCCTTCAAAAACAGTTACATAAATGCGATCTTTATCAATCTTAAAGACTTCCGTCAGCAATTCCCATGCCCAATTAATCGCTTCCTTTTTAAAATAATCTCCAAAACTCCAATTCCCCAGCATTTCAAACATGGTATGATGGTAAGTATCTTTACCCACTTCATCGAGATCATTATGTTTTCCGCTTACTCGCAAGCATTTTTGAGAATCCGCAATACGTTTGTGTTTGGGATCAGCATTCCCCAAAAAATATTCTTTAAAAGGTACCATTCCCGCATTGGTAAACATCAGTGTTGGATCATCCTTTAACACCATCGGTGCCGAAGGTACTATCCCATGCTTTTTAGATTCAAAAAAGTCTAAGAATGTTTTGCGTATTTCCTGAGCTGTCATAAAGCGATTGGTATCGTAAAATTATTTTTATCTTTGAGCGTTACCATAAATATGATGATGCCATGGCAAAAGCATAAATCATCTGATAACAAAGGGCAAAAATACACATTTTAACGGATGTCAAAAGTCAAATATTACTACGATAGTGACACGCTTTCTTATAAAAAAGTAGCGCTCAAAAAAGGACGTACGCTCGGTTTTGTACTCTTGATTTTAACAGCAGTAGGACTGATGAGCCTGCTTTTAGTCATTATTATTTTCAATTCTGGTGTCCAGACACCTCGAGAGCGATCTCAGGAACGGGAATTGTCACAAATGAAGTTGCAGTTTGAATTGCAACAAAAACGACTTACCCTCATTGAAGACGTTCTGGAAGATGTACAGGAACGTGATAATAATATCTATAGAGTACTTTTTGATGCCAATCCTATTCCTAGTGAAATCCGTCAGGCAGGATTTGGAGGTGTCAATCGTTATAAAAATTTGGAAGATTTGAATAATTCTGAGCTTGTCATCACCAGCGCCATTCAAATTGACAAGATTACGAAACAACTGGACATTCAATCCAAATCACTTGATGAAATTGCGCAGTTGGCTAAAGAAAAAGAAGCATTGCTCAAAACTATTCCTGCCATACAACCGGTACAAAGCAAGGATTTGTCACATGTGGCATCTGGATATGGTATGCGGATGCATCCTATACTGAAATACCGTCGTATGCATAATGGCATGGATTTTACAGCTTCTCCAGGAACTCCAATTTATGCAACAGGTGATGGAAAAGTGGTTAAAGCAGGTTTAGGTAGTGGTTATGGAAAAATGGTCATTATTGAACACGGTTTTGGCTATAAAACTTATTATGCACATTTAAGCAAATACAATACTAGTCAAGGTCGCAACGTAAAACGTGGAGAGATTATAGGCTATGTAGGTAATAGTGGACTGTCGGCAGGGCCGCATTTACATTATGAGGTTCATAAAAATGGAGTTGTTCTTAATCCTGTAAATTTCTACCATAATGATCTTTCTCCAGAAGAGTATGACATTATGCTTAAAAAGGCTTCTATAGAAAACCAATCCTTGGATTAAATGCACGTTGACCTTCCCGAAAAGTTATATTATAGCATTGGAGAAGTCGCCAAAGCCTTTGACGTCAATACTTCTTTGATTCGTTTTTGGGAAAAGGAATTTGAAGTCTTGCAACCTAAAAAAAATGCTAAAGGCAATCGAAAATTCACTCCTGCAGATATTAAAAATCTGGAATTAATTTATCATCTTGTTAAAGAACGAGGTTTTACTCTGGAAGGTGCTAAAACACATCTTAACACCCATAAAAAGGATACGTTAAGCAATTTTGAGCTCATTCAAAAACTCGAAGGCATAAAGGCTCAATTGCTCGAAATTAAAAATCAACTGTAGCCCCTCTTTACTTAATTTCTATTATAACTGAAAGGTATACGTTAATACAGCACTCTCTGTCAAAATAACTTCTACACCACCTTCAATCGATTCAAAAATAAAGCCTTCCTGAATTTCAAAAATAAGTTGATTCCCTTCGATCGTACCGGCTATGAGCACGGTTGTGCCATCAATAATGGTAATATTATCTCCATCTATTTCAAACGCAAGCACTACAGAATCCTCTTCTTCTTCGCACTCCACAATTTGAACAAGTTCTCCACTATCGGTATCAATCTCCACAAAAATATCTAGAAATGAAGACGAAATAGAAGCTACCAGATTATTAGCAGTAAAAGCAAGCCGTTCATTTTGAAGACAATCTGTTTCTATAAGTAAATCATTGGAACTATCTCCATCACCATCAAAATCAAAACTAGATTCTATTTCAAAAGAAGTTAACCTATAAACTCCCAATTCAAAATCATCCTCATCTCCCACAGTATCAGTATCATCATCACTGCTACAGCTATAACAGGCTATAAGCACACACAAAAGTATTGCAATTTTTTTCATAGTATTGATTTTTAAATCGCGATCAAAGTATATGTTTACTAACGACTTTTTCCTTATAATATTCTTAAAATTGTTGTTTTTTGCCTTTTGTCGATGATTATGCTATCCCAGATTGTAGCTCACACGACTTTTTTTTTGATTTCTTAACTTGCAATTTCAAGATTCATTTTTGTAACAAAACCAACAAAATAAAAACTAACCAGATATGAAAAAAGGATTA
>CAZPTJ010000023.1:21633-23451 GCA_964589085.1 uncultured Flavobacteriaceae bacterium
ATTTTTGTAACAAAACCAACAAAATAAAAACTAACCAGATATGAAAAAAGGATTACCTATTATAATAATCGGAATTATAGTCTTTCTCATCATAGGATGGGCAATAAAAACTCAAAATGGATTTGTAGGACTAGAAGAAAATGTAAATGCACAGTGGGCTAATGTCGAAAGTTCCTATCAACGCCGTGCCGATCTTATCCCTAATATTGTCAATACCGCAAAGGGATATGCACAGTTTGAACAAGAAACATTAACTAAGGTTATAGAAGCACGTTCTAAGGCAACCGCTGTAACTATAGACCCTTCCAATATCACTCCACAGCAACTGGAACAATTTCAACAGGTACAATCAGGGCTTACATCTGCATTATCCAGATTACTTGCGGTTTTTGAACGTTATCCTGATCTTAAGGCTAATGAAAATTTCAAAGAATTGATCAATGAATTGGAGCGAACGGAAAATCGTATTAATGTAGAACGCAATCGCTTTAATGATGAGGCACGCGTTTTAAATACTGCAGTTCAACAAATTCCGGCATCTTTGGTCGCTTCTATATTTGGATTTGATGAACGTGCCTATTTCGAGGCAGAAGAAGGTACCGATAAGGCTCCCGAAGTAGAATTTGATTTTAGCAATTAAATGGCATCTACGGTAGAGGATTTTCTTAGTACAACAGAAGAACAGGAAGTCATTGCTGCAATTCGTATGGCAGAAGCGACCACTTCAGGAGAGATACGTGTGCATCTGGAAAGACATACCAACCTCCCCATATTAGAGAGAGCACAGCATCTTTTCCATTTCCTTAAAATGGATAATACCAAAGAAGAAAACGGTGTTCTAATTTACGTTGCTGTAGATGATCATCAACTGGCGATTATAGGGGATCGAGGCATCAATCATAAGGTATCTTCGAACTTCTGGGAAACAACGAAAGACAAAATTATAGCGCAATTTAAGGCTGGTCATTTTAAACAGGGATTGATCGACGGCATACAATGTGCCGGAGAAAAGTTACAAGATTATTTTCCCTGGGATCAAGATGATATCAACGAACTTCCTGATGAAATAACAACAAGTTAAATGCAGCTACGCTTTCGCGAAATACTAATTACATTTTTCCTCTCTATAGGCCTGTGGTCCATAGCATCTGCACAGTTTGATATTCCTGCAAAACCGACCAAAGCTAGCCCGGATGCTGTTTACGATTATATAGCGCTTTTCAATACAAGTCAAAAAAGAGCTCTAGACACTAAATTAACTTCCTATAGTGATACCACATCTACTCAAATTGTTGTAGCCCTAATAAGTAGTGCAAAAGGCGAAGACATCAGCCTATTAGGTGCTAAATGGGGGCAGCAATGGGGTATTGGCCAAGCCAAAGAAGATAATGGTATTCTCATTATCCTTGCCAAGGATGATCGTAAAGTGGATATCAATACGGGGTATGGCATAGAATCCATAATTTCTGATCGTGATGCCAAACGAGTTATCGAACGCATTATGGTCCCTCAATTCAAACAAGGAAATTTTTATGCAGGACTTGATCGTGGTACGGATGCTTTAATCCAGATGTTGGAAGGCAATTTTCAAGGCACGCCTTCAAGAAATAACCCTGTAACGAACTTAAAACCTATCGTTCTTTTTGTGGTTTTTATTATCATTTTGATTCTCCTAAACCGAGGAAATCGTCGTGGTCGTGGTGGTCGTGGCGGTGGCAGAGGTGTTGCTGGCACTATACTGGATACGATCATTCTGAGCAACATGGGACGTGGAAGCTGGGGTGGCGGAAGCAGTTGGGGTGGTAGCAGTGGTGGAGG
>CAZPTJ010000024.1:0-22045 GCA_964589085.1 uncultured Flavobacteriaceae bacterium
AGGGGTTGTTTTTCTTAAAATGGCTCAAACATCAGTATTTATAGAGGCTTGAGGAAATTGAAGGGTTTTTTGCCGGACACTACTGATTAATAAATAAAAAACCTCGCTCAAAGCGAGGTTTTCAATAACTATTGGGGTGCAAATTTTATTTCTTAACAATTTTAGAAGTGAATAGTTCATTCCCATTAGCATTATATATTTTGACAATATATATCCCAGGATTATACTTCGTAAAGTCAATTTCTTTATTACTTTTTCCCAAGGTAGATTTTTCAAGTACTAATTGATTAAACAAATTATATACTTCTATCCTATGCATTGCATTACCATGGGAACTGTTTTCGGTAACAGAAAAATTATTCTCGACCAAAGTTGGAACTACTTCATATTGATATTGGGTCTTTTCAATAGAGGTTCTTTCTATATCATTATTTCCAGTATTGCCATTAAATCCTGATGGAAGTTCACAACTTGTTAAGTCTGGATTAATTTGTAAATCTATATATCCATCTCCAGGAAAATAAGTGCCACTCAAAATTTCAATATTATTTCTGGCTCTGAATTTTATTTTAGAATCTTGCGTAACATTATTGTCAATCATATGAATCTCATAGGGCGCAGTTTCTAATTTATAAAACCAGGGACGATACAATATCCTATCTTTGACTTCGACAGTTCCAAAAACGTCTTTCATATCCTTAGCCATTTTTACAGCTTCATAGGCATCCAAACGTCCCGCACCTAGCTGACCGTAATAGGGCAGATTTTCAGGTATTGTATCAACCTTTACTGCAGTAAGCTTTAAAATAGTTTCTACTTCATTTGGTTTTAGACAATAATTTACAGAATGCATTAATCCAATAGTACCCACAACAATAGGAGCAGAAAAAGAAGTACCTCCCAAACCAGTTCTTCTATAATCATCTTTGTAAGGATCATTATGATCAGGATCTCTGAATAGACCAGGTCCAGGATAATATAACGGTACTACAATATCAATAGAGTCATTATGTTGATGTGATAATACTGTTTCTTCATCATAATGGTACGTATAATGTACATCTTTCCAATTTTCATAAGGAATAGCTGTACTACCTATTTCATGTTTATTCCCCACACTGGATACAGCAATTACATTTTCATAGGAAGCGGGATAGTAATATCCATCCTCTGAAGGACCGCTAAAAAATCCATTTCCACCCGCCACAACTACAGTAACATCTAAATCGTGAATCATGTTTACGATGTCTTGTTGCGATTGATTATATGAGCTTTCTGAACCAAAACTTAGATTTACGGCCTTAGGTTTTATCTCATATTGTGCTAATTGTAACAAATTACTTAACGAGCCTCCCCTAGCTCCTATCATCTTTGTTCTAAACCCAATTGAAGAAATCCCAATTCCATTATTTGTTCGTGCAGATAAAAATCCTGCAACTCTATTTCCATGACTTCCTGTTTGATCTCCATAGGGCCCCACTCCCCCAACAAACTCAGATTTAAAATCTTCATGATCCAAATCAAAACCTTGATCAGATACTCCCAAAACCACTTTATCACTACCTCCTTTAGTAAGTGCCCAAGCTTCCTTTGCTCTAATCATGTCCAAATCTTTACGCTCATAATCATCATAATTACTGATCTTAATATTTTGAGTTAAATACGCTCCTTCGTAATCATTAGGAGTAAAGCTAGGTGGATTGTTTGTTTCCAATGGTGGATTTTCAATGGCCAATGTTGGGAATTCATATTCTCTTTCAACAGATACAAATGTTCCAGAAAATTGTGTGACAAGAGACATTAAATCATCTCTATCCGAAACATCTATTACGTATTTATTCCTTAAAAGATTACTATCTGAACCTTGAAAAATATCTAAAAAGTCAAATACCGTAAATGAGTCTAATAATTCATTAATCTCCCGAGAATTTCTTAAAGCATTTGCAACTCTAATTTCAATCTCATTACCATTTTTTGCTACAATTTGTGGTACATATGATTGATTAGGAATTTCAATAAAATATCTAATACGTTCCTGAGAAAAGGAAATAGTACTTACAAATAAGAGTAAGTACACTATTTTTATAGCACTTCTCATATTACTGGTCCTTCTTTAAGTTTTCTATTTCCTTATTTAATGCTATTACATAAAGCGTAAGCTCTTCAATCTTTTGGAGTAACAGTTTGTTCATTTCTCCTAATTCAATACCATTTTCTTCAACCGTATTAGCACTTGGTATATCTTTGAGGTGACCGTGTACTTCAATGTGTTTTTCGACTTCTTTTAATGTAGGCAACACATATTCTTTTTCAAATACAAAATCTGCCCAATCGGTATATACTTTAACCCCTTCTGCTCTTACTTTTCCATTTACAGAAAGTAAATAGGTATCTATTCCATCTTCATAAGAATCTGTCCCAATTGTCACATATGAGTTGTCTTTAGGTAGTGACATGAGCACATTCCCAGCTCCATCATCACTTAACGTATAAAATGTTGACTGATTATTATCATAATATTGTAAATCACTTTTGCCACCAGTATATGCTGTAAATCGCCATCTACTTTTGTAATTACGATCTTCCATCCCAATTAAGGATATGGCTTGAGGATCTATATTAGACTGAGGAATATCTAATACATTTAAAATACTTCCTGAAGAGGAAAGTTGGGTTCCTACACGCAAAACGTTGGAAGCTATATTTCTTTGCGTAACATTGAAGAATGTAGAACCATTAGGAAGAGACTGATTAAAATTTGCCTTTTCCGCTTTTACTGTTCCATCAACATCTAATTTCTCCGTTGGACTTGAAGTCCCTATACCCACATTGCCATTCCTATAGGAATTTCCATTTAAACTTGTACCAGTCCAAGGTTGTCCAGAACTAACAATCTGGCCTATCATTAAGGATGTTATTAGACTAAATCCTAAAAGTAAAATTGTTTTTTTCATAATTTATAGTGTTTTGATTAAAATTTGCTCTAATCTAAACACCATAAATTGGTTCTAAAAGACCAAAACTATAAGTGTAGTTAACTATTACATAAGTGCTCCACAAAGATATAAATACGAAAAATAACGATCTTCAAAAAGCTTCGAAGTCAGTGTAGTAAAATGCCATAACTATTTAACCACTTAACTCACAGTATGACAAAAATATAATTCAGGACATCATTACCCTATTTATTTTCTAATTGCTCCAACAATAAAGTTGCCTTGGCGATATACCCATAATCCGACGAAGTGCTTTGTCGAGCAGCTTTTAAACAATTAGTTGCATACTCCTTAGCCGTTTTATAATCTTTAAGGGTATAAGCCAGTTCTGCTCTATAATATACATACCAATAAGCTTCAGGACGTAAATCAATCGCTTTTTCAAACCAAACCGCTGCAGTTTCTAATTGTTTATTTTTCAGGTAATAGAACTGCGCCGCATCAAAATAAGTAGCTGCAGATACAGCTTCAGCTGTACTATTAATTTTAGCATCAATTTCAGCTAATATTAATGCGTCAGAATCTACAAATACTGGTAGTACAATTTTGGTATGTTCCCAAGCAATAATCAAATCACCTCCATTAGCATCAAAATTTTCAAAATAGATATTAAGTGTTTCAACAGTATCTTTTAATGGTGTAACAGGGACTTTAAAACGTAGCAAATCATTAGTTTCGTCATAACCACCAGCTCCCCATAACTTGGCATTTTTATGAATAATAATGGTCCATTCCTTTGCTCCAGGAATACTATATAGGCCATAAGTTCCTGCAGGAATGATATTTCCAGCCAATTGTACTTCCTGATCAAACGTAATTTTTGTTGATGAATTTGCTCCGGTACGCCATAATTTATCATAAGGAATTAAAGCTCCAAAGATCTTTCTATTTTGCTTATTAGGCTTTCCATAGTCCAGTTTGATAGTAGCCAAACCTACCTGCTGCTCTATAACAGTTCTAGGACTTAAACTTGGTTTATTGATCTGAGCTTTTACAAAAATTGGAAGCAAAAAAAGGACGAATAGCAGTTTGTAGGATTGCAATTTCATAGTGTTTCTTAATGGTTTAAGATCGCGCAAGGTATAACTTTAAGCAATTATAGATTGTTCTATATGCGTTAATAATGCCTTAAACTAAAGACTCCTGAAACGCATATGGCTCCAAGAGTGCTCTCTTTATATTAAAAATAGGATTAACGTCCTTGTACCAATACTCTGGTACTCGGTACTCGATATAATTTAAGTGGGGTAATATGCTTCGGGTGTACTATCAAACCGTAAATCTGTAATGCAAAAGTCATTGCCCTTCCTACCATCCTGGTAACCGCGACATTTGATCTTCCGTAATGAAGAAACCATTGTCCTCCATAAAAATATAGAAAGACCGTTTTCGGTTTTATATTATAGAACACTTTAATATCCGCTTAATTACCAGAATAGGTAGTTAAATAACCAAATCACAAAAATTAGAATTGGTATCATGGTAAGAATATATATTCTGGATCTTTTGCGATGTTCTTTTTTAAATCTGTTTCGGATGGTTTGAAGTTGTGCAGGAGTTGCTTCTTTATCGTCAAAGGTATAAGTCGATCTTGATTTTCGCTCTACTGCAGTATGTTCATCAAACCAACCCTTACGTTTTTTTCGCGCATTGCTCTTAAGTACCGCTCGCATATATTCTCCTAATGGCATAATCTGCAATTTTTAATTAATAGAATAACCAGGAGTGAATAAAAAATCCCAATCAATCAGTATACACAACGACAAGAATACAATCAAAGCTATAGTTACGCAGATTAACCGTATTCTAAATTTTCGTTTACGTCGTTCTTGAAGGCGTTCACGTATTTCTTCCAAAAGTTCTGGACTGGCTTTTTTGTGATCTACAAATTTCTGATTCTTGGCAACGAAAGATAGTTTACCTTTTCTACGCTTCTTCAACATAGCGCGATTGTTCCTTATAATCTGATTTGCAGCCAAAGCACTTCCTCCGAAACCCATAATCCAATGTATTAGTGATATTAATGGGTAGTAGAAAAATTTAAAATGTTACAATTGATCGATTTGCAAAAAAGGTTCTACGTAGTAGAAAAGTATTAAAACACTATGGTAGTGGAAGCTTTTTTACGCGCTTTAAGACCAGGAAATTTTGAGGGTTTGCGGTTAAGCCCACTACGTTTTTTCGCGTAAAGCGAACTACCTGATCATAGTACAAAGGGATTATAGGTGCTTTTTCAATAACAATAGAGTCCATCTTGCGATATAAATTCTTACGAACTTCAATATCCATCACCGAAAGACTCTCCACATACAGAGAATCAAAAACAGCACTTTTAAAATGAGTATAATTAGGGCCGTTTGGTGTAAAATTCTGACTGTAAAACAGGCTCAAATAATTTTCGGCATCAGGGTAATCGGCAATCCAGCTTGCGCGAAATGCATCCAGCTCTCCACTACTCTTACGCTGGCGTAAAGTGGATGGCGGCATCACCTCAATATTAACTTCCAGTCCTACCTTCTGCAGCTCTCGTTGTATATACTCGCAGATATCGAGATACTGGCTGTTTGTTCCAATAGTAATGCTGGGTGCTGTATTACCACTTTCAGTGATATATTGCTCGACCAATTGTCTTGCTTTTTGTTGTTGAAAACTAAATCCGTCGATATAATCAAACCCAGGCAGACCCATAGGAATCACACCATACTTGGCGGGTTCACCAATACCATTACGCAAATAGGTGATCATCTTTTGGCGATCAAAACCATAGTTCACCGCTTTTCGCAACAGCTCCGATTGTACTTCGGGTGTTTCACTTCCCAGAAAGAAACCGATGTATTCTGTATTTAGAAATGGAGCTGTGGTTAGGTTAACATCCTTTTTATACTTTTCGCGTAAGCGCCCTGAAGCTGTCAATAATTCATCGGTATACGAAGGGTCCAGGCTATTTAAAAAATCAATATTTCCTTGAGCAAACTGTAAAAATTCACTTTGTTTATCAGGTAAAAATGTAATAGCCACAGCTTCCAGATATGGCAATTGACGCCCTTTTTCATCACGTTCATAATACAATTCATTCTTACGGAAAACCAGTTTAACGCCTTCCTCCCATCGCTTAAATTTAAAGGGGCCTGTCCCAATAGGATTGGATCGGAAATCGTTCCCGTAGTAAGCCACAATTTCCTTAGGCACTACTGAGCAGTACCGCATACTTAATAAACCTAAAAAAGCAGGAAATGATTGTTTAAGTGTAATAACAAAAGTAGCTTCCGAAGGAGCATCATAATGTGATACATTACTCAACACCCAGCTTCCTGGAGAGGCAACTGTTGCCGATTTCAAGCGATCAAAACTATAGACAAAATCTGACGCTACTACTTTTCTAGTACTATCTGATGTGTTGAACTGTTCATGCTTATGAAAATAAACATCATCTCTGAGTGTAAACGTATAAGTCAATGCATCTTTTGATATTTTCCAGGATTGCGCAATATCAGGCATGATATTCAAAGCATCATCAAGTTGCACTAGGCCATTAAATAATTGATTGGTCGGCCAAATAATCTGCGGATTTCGAGCAAAAGCTGGATCTAGTGTAGAGATTTGGTATTGTTCGTTATATCTAAAAACCAGATGATCACGAGATCCATCTTTAGATGGTGTGCATTGAACCAAACAAAAGCAACCTACTGAAATTAAGAATATTACGAATAATCTGATGTATCTCTTCAATTTTATTGAGCCAATTTTTATACCTACCTTTGTCGCCTTAATTTGAAGAACTTTTCGATCATTCAAAAAAAAGAATGGTTTTGACAATAGTATCCCGGATCAATACAAAAATAGAAAGATCGTCAAGAAGAAAGGCATGGAACGCAAGAAAGTCGCTTTTTATACTTTAGGTTGCAAACTTAATTTTTCAGAAACTTCTACGATAGCGAGAGGCTTTACAGGAGAAGGCTTTGATCGTGTAGATTTTTCGGAAGCGGCAGATATTTATGTCATAAATACCTGTAGTGTTACTGAAAATGCAGATAAGCGTTTCAAAACTATTGTCAAGCAAGCACAGAAAGGAAATCCAGAAGCTTTTGTTGCTGCTATAGGCTGCTATGCACAGCTTAAACCAGAAGAACTGGCAGATGTAGACGGTGTCGATCTGGTTCTTGGTGCCACAGAAAAATTTAAAATCACAGATTATCTTAACGACCTATCCAAAAACGATAAAGGAACCATACATTCTTGCGAAATCCAGGAAGCCGATTTTTATGTAGGGTCCTATGCAATAGGAGATCGTACACGCGCATTTCTTAAAGTTCAGGATGGGTGTGATTATAAATGTACGTATTGCACTATTCCTCTCGCTCGAGGAATTTCGCGAAGCGACACACTCGAGAATGTACTGAAAAATGCAAAAGAAATTGCAGCTCAGAATATTAAAGAGATTGTACTTACAGGAGTCAATATAGGAGATTATGGAAAGGGAGAATTTGGTAATAAAAAACACGAGCATACCTTTCTAGATTTGGTCCGAGCTCTGGATAAAGTAGAAGGTATTGAGCGTTTACGTATCTCTTCTATAGAACCTAATCTATTAAAAAATGAAACGATAGATGTCGTCGCACAATCCACAGCTTTTGTTCCTCACTTTCATATTCCACTCCAAAGTGGGAGCAATGAACTATTGGGTTTAATGCGCAGGAGGTACCAACGTGAATTATACCAAGACCGAGTTGCCAAAATTAAAAGTGTTTTACCTCAGGCATGCATTGGCGTAGATGTCATCGTAGGTTTTCCGGGGGAAACAGAAGCTCATTTTCTGGAAACCTACCATTTCTTAAATGAACTGGATATTTCCTATTTACACGTATTTACATATTCCGAACGGGATAATACTCCGGCAGCAACCATGGAAGAGGTTGTTCCCAAAAATATACGCAGTAAACGCAGTAAGTTATTACGGGGCCTTTCGGCGAAAAAACGACGTGCTTTTTACGAATCTCAATTAGGAACAACGCGAGAAGTACTTTTTGAAGGTGAAAATAAAGAAGGATACATTCATGGATTCACCGAAAATTATGTCAAGGTAAAAGCTCCCTGGAATCCAGAATTAATTAACACTATTCATAAAATACAGCTGACGGAAATAGATGCTGACGGTCTGGTACGCTTTGATTTTGTGACCACAACCGTATAGATTGAGGAATATTTATATGGCTAACTCTTAAGGTAAGACATAAAAAAAGCTATTCACAAGGAATAGCTCTTTAAAGATACGGTAATTGTAACTCCTGCTAGATATTAATCCCTACAGGTAATAATTTCTTATACTTCCTACGATTAGAACGCATAAAACGCGCAATTTCCGGACTTGTAGGTACCAAACTAATATTGCGATCTTCAACCTCATTAAAGACAGCAACAATAAAATCATTCATATGTGCCTCAGTACCTTCCGGCATTACAATTTTGGTTAGGAAGATTTTTCTTTCCTGTAATGAATACTCAATTTTAGCCAATTTGTCTTCAAAAGTCGTTTCAAATTGTCTAAGGAATTCATTATCTGTCAATTCAATAGCAGTCATTGCTTCCATAAACTTCATTTATATTTAAAAGGTATTATATACATTTAAATGTGAGAATTAAGAAATCTCTTACTAATTTTGGTGGGAACTACTTTTTAAGAAAGTTGAATTATTAATAACTTATAGATTTCTTAACGATTTAGTTGAGCAAAAGTACAAAAAATTATAAGAACGAGGTAGCTATTTGTGTTAAACCCTAAGTTAGAGGGCCTATGAAAGCAGTTTATTTTATGCCTGGGATGGCAGCTAATCCATCTATTTTTGAACATATCAAGTTATCAGAAGAAAAGTACCTCACACATCTTCTGGAATGGCAACTCCCCGAAACATCTCAGGAGTCACTGTCTGCATACGCAAAACGTATGACCGCGCATATCAAACATGACAAACCTATTCTCATAGGCGTAAGTTTTGGCGGGATTCTTGTACAGGAAATGGCAAAACATATCCAGGTTGAAAAGCTCATTATTATCAGTAGTATAAAATCTAAATATGAAATGCCTAGACGGCTTAAGCTTTCGCGAAAGCTTAAACTCTACAAAGTAATCCCTATGCGTGTATTTGAAGATGTGGACAAGCTCGCCAAATATGCTTTTGGAGAAACCGTAAAAAGCAGGATTGATTTGTATAAACGCTATTTGTCTATGAGCGATCGAAGATACCTCAATTGGGCAGTACGTGAGATGGTCTGTTGGGATCAAACAACTCCACCTGATGATATTATTCATATACACGGAGATGCAGATCGTATCTTCCCTTGTCAATATATAAAGAAGCATACAACCATAAAAGGAGGGTCACATATTATGATTCTAACAAAATTCAAATGGTTCAACGAAAATTTACCCCGACTCATTGAAAATAATTAACTTGCTATAAAATACCGAAGAACGATGAAGAAGTTTGAAAAAGTATCCATATCCATAGAAGAAATACTTGTTGTAATAGGAATTATTATTGTTGCGGGCTTCAATATTAATGCTGTACAAGATCCACCAACTGATGAAAACCTAAAAACAAAGTTGGTTAACGATTATAATGTATATGCACTACCCATTCCCAATAACATTAATTTTGCAGGAGAAGCTGTACCATTAGAAAATCCTGATATTAAAGAGCGACTGGATCGGGAATTATTGGTCAATACTTACTGGCAGTCTAATGCCTTATTACTTTTTAAGCGTGCTCATAAATTCTTTCCTGTTATAGAACCCATTTTAAAGGAAGAAGGTGTCCCCGATGATTTTAAATATCTCGCTGTTATTGAAAGTGGTTTAACACAAGCCGTATCTCCTGCACGCGCAACGGGATTCTGGCAGATATTAAAAGTGACAGGGAGAGAATATGGATTGGAGGTTAATGATAATGTGGATGAACGTTACCATATCGAAAAATCAACTCGAGTGGCTTGCAAATATCTTAAAAAGGCAAAAGAACGTTTTGGAAGCTGGACAGCTGCAGCTGCAGCTTACAATGCGGGTCCTGCTGGAATCTCGCGTCGTTTAGAAAGTCAGAATGTCAATAGTTATTACGATCTTTTATTAGGACAGGAAACGGGACGTTATGTCTTTAGAATTCTTGCATTAAAAGAAATTATGAGTCATCCTAAGCAATACGGTTTTAATTATAGAGATCAGGACTTATACACGCATATTCCTACGTATAAAGTTAGTGTAGATACTGCAGTAACCGATTTTGTCAAATTTGCTGAACGCTTTGGGATTAACTATAAGATTTTAAAAATCCATAATGCCTGGTTACGTGAACCTCATTTAAACAATAAGTCTCGTAAGCAATATTATATAGACATTCCTAAAGAAGGGATTTACGCTACTGGACAGTAGGTTTGCTCTCTAGCGTTGCTTAAAACCTCCGCGTTTACCACCACCACGTTGTGCACCAAATTGTTGTCGGGGTTGACCGGCTGCCTTCTTCATTTGCTGTTCCATCATTTTGATCTGATCCTTCAGCATATTATGCTTGTCGTGATTCTTAGCTTCCTTAAGCAATTGTTGTGCTTCACGTTTGCGATTTTTGGTCATTGCAATACCGGCCAGGTTTAATTTAGCCATGGCAAGATCTGCACTCATAGACAGTCCCAAATCAATAGCTTTTTTAAAGTATTTTTCGGCCTGTGTCATATTCGTTTGTGACACCATTACTCCCTGCAAATAATTATAATACCCTTGTTGTTTTTTTGTAAGTGCAGCCTGAGGATTGCTTATTTTGGATAGCCATTTTTGTGCTCCCGGAAAATCTTGTTTTCTCAATCTTAAGAAAGCAAGAAGAATTAATTCATTCTTAAAATATAGGAATATAAAAACTCCAGCGAGAAGAATGTACATAATTCCATTTCCGATCTCATTTTCAGTAAACTGCCATATCGCCAAGGCAATAACTCCTGCAGCAAGTATTAATTTTATAATCTTATTAAACATAATTTATTGTACAGTATAAGTAATTTTAGATTCCATAGTTGTCGGTATTGTCGTGTCAGGTAGTTGCGGTACAACCGTATCCCCACTCATGGTTTGTGTTACTACCATTTCTGATATCATACCCGTTTGCGCATTGGTAGTTAATACAGTATTCTGATTTCCACTTAATTTCATGGTAACCTGTGCATTTTGTTCATTCATACTTACAGAAGCATTTCCAGTAATAGTATTTACAGTTGTATCTTGTTCTGCCAACTTCCATGTGGTCTCTGCTTCAAGCTTACCATCAAAGCTAGTCGTCCAAGTGTCATTTACAGCTACTTTCTGATCACTATAGTTATATAACATCTGCTCCATACTCGCACTCATTTGTTCAGGACCCCATTCTTTAGACAGTTGATCTATCATTAATTGATTAGCAGCTTCATCTTCCAAGCCAGAATTATCTGCCATTCGTTGAAGCAATACATCCACTCCCTCCATTTTAATAAGCTTCCCTGTGGAACTCATTTTTATAATAAGAGGAGTATCAAGTAAACTTTTAAAAATATTGAGTTGAATTTCTTCTCCCTCATTAGTTTCTGTATTTATAGTCATCAGGTTACCTAATTGCGGAGAAGTCATATTCCAATTAAAGCTTAGATAACGCATCTCAAGTGTCATCATTTCTTCTGTTGACGTTATAACATCAAGAGCCATTGTTGAATTTATCTCGTTTGTAAGCACTTGTTTTGCACCTGGTATATCCTGAGTTATTGTTTGACTGGCGTTCTGCACTAGGGTAAAGCTATCTCCTTCATTTAATTCATATTTTAGCACCGTTTGTGTAAAACTATTACTGTGGATAAATAGAAGGGCTAGGACAAAAAGAAATCGTTGCATAAGATGGATCATTTAGATGAGGTCAAAGGTACTAAAAACAAGAAGAAAATATTTATGAAATCATCTTGTAAGAGTAAAAACTTATCGTATATTTGCGCCCAGCTTTTGAGCAGGTAAATACATAGAAATAAGCAGGAGGTCTTTAGGGCCTATAAAGAAGATATAAAATGAGTAAAAGAACGTTTCAACCTTCAAAAAGAAAAAGAAGAAATAAGCACGGATTCAGAGAGCGTATGGCTTCGGCAAACGGTCGCAAAGTTTTAGCGCGTCGCCGTGCCAAGGGAAGAAAAAAACTAACGGTATCTTCTGAGCCTCGTCATAAAAAATAATGGCAATTACAGTCATTCATAAAGGTGTTGTTTTTATAAGCAACGCCTTTTTTTATACCCAATCAGTTCTTATTTTTATACATTCCAAAATTTCAAACCTCCATGCCAAAAAATAAAGCACTTAAATCCATACTCCTTATCGGTTCAGGTCCTATAGTCATCGGTCAAGCTTGTGAATTTGATTATTCTGGTTCTCAAGCTTTGAGATCCTTACGAGAAGATGGGATTAAAACAATATTGATCAATTCAAATCCTGCAACCATCATGACAGACCCTTCTATGGCTGATCATGTATATCTTCTCCCGCTGAATACAAAATCAATTGTTCAGATTCTAAAGAATCATCCTGAAATCGATGCAGTATTACCTACTATGGGAGGTCAGACAGCCTTAAATTTATGTATTGAGGCTGATGAAAAAGGAATTTGGAAGGATTTTGATGTAGAAATAATTGGGGTTGATATTGATGCTATAAATATTACTGAAGATCGGGAGCAGTTTAGAAACCTTATGCTTGACATCGGGATTCCGATGGCACCTCAACAAACTGCAAATTCTTATTTAAAAGGAAAAGAAATTGCGCAGGAATTTGGTTTTCCGTTGGTCATACGGGCATCATTTACTTTAGGAGGTGCGGGAGCCTCGTTTGTGCACACCGCCGATGAATTTGATGAATTATTGACCCGTGGTCTTGAAGTTTCTCCAATTCATGAAGTGATGATTGACAAGGCGCTTATTGGCTGGAAGGAATATGAATTGGAACTCTTACGTGACAACAATGATAATGTTGTTATTATATGTACGATAGAAAATATGGATCCTATGGGTATTCATACTGGAGATTCTATAACCGTAGCTCCGGCGATGACCCTATCTGATAAATCTTATCAGAAAATGCGAGACATGGGTATTCATATGATGCGCAGTATTGGAGATTTTGCAGGAGGATGTAATGTCCAATTTGCCATTAATCCTGAAGATGAAGAAGATATTATTGCTATTGAGATTAATCCACGTGTATCACGTTCTTCTGCACTGGCTTCCAAAGCCAGTGGATATCCTATTGCTAAGATTGCTTCAAAACTAGCTATAGGTTACAACCTAGATGAACTAGATAATCAAATCACTAAAACAACTTCAGCACTTTTTGAACCTACACTCGATTATGTAATTGTAAAGATACCGCGTTGGAACTTTGACAAATTTGAAGGCAGTGATCGTACTTTAGGATTACAGATGAAAGCCGTTGGCGAAGTAATGGGTATAGGTCGTTCTTTTCAAGAGGCGCTCCATAAGGCAACACAATCTCTAGAGATTAAACGTAACGGACTTGGAGCTGATGGGAAAGGATACACTGATTATGATCAGATCATTAGCAAATTGACTTATGCAAGTTGGGATCGTGTATTTGTAATATATGATGCCATCCAAATGGGAATTCCATTAAGTCGTATCCATGAAATCACAAAAATTGATATGTGGTTCTTACGTCAATATGAGGAACTTTATCTATTAGAAAAAGAAATTTCAAAATATAAAGTAGAAACGCTTCCGCGAAATTTACTACTGGAAGCTAAACAACGTGGATTTGCTGATCGCCAGATCGCTCATATGTTAGAATGTCTGGAAAGTCAGGTATATAATAAGCGAGATGAATTAAAAATTAAGCGTGTTTATAAACTTGTTGATACCTGTGCTGCAGAGTTTGTAGCACAAACTCCATACTTCTATTCTACTTTTGAAAGTGAAATGGAGACCGCTGATGGTCAAAAATTCAGTCAGAATGAAAGCGCCGTTACTGATCGTAAAAAAATTGTTGTCCTTGGGTCAGGTCCTAATCGTATCGGGCAAGGAATTGAATTTGATTATTGTTGTGTCCACGGAGTACTTGCTGGGGCCGAATGTGGGTATGAAACTATTATGATCAACTGTAATCCTGAGACGGTATCTACAGATTTTGACACTGCAGACAAACTCTATTTTGAACCCGTATTTTGGGAACATATTTATGACATCATTCGTCATGAAAATCCAGAAGGTGTTATTGTACAACTAGGTGGACAAACTGCTTTAAAACTCGCAGAAAAATTAGATCGCTATGGGATCAAGATCTTAGGAACCAGCTATCAGGCACTTGATCTGGCAGAAGATCGCGGTAACTTTTCAACCCTACTTAAAGATTTGAATATTCCTTATCCCGAATTTGATACTGCAGAGACTGCAGATCAAGCTTTAGAAGTCGCTGATCGCCTTGATTTCCCTATTCTGGTTAGGCCATCTTATGTTCTTGGAGGTCAGGGAATGAAGATCGTCATCAACAAAGACGAGCTTGAAGAACACGTTGTTGATTTACTTCGTAAAATACCTAATAACAAACTTCTATTAGACCATTATTTAGATGGAGCTATCGAAGCAGAGGCAGATGCCATTTGTGATGGAGAAGATGTTTATATTATAGGAATTATGGAACATATAGAACCTTGTGGTATTCATTCCGGCGATTCTAATGCGACCTTACCCCCTTTTAATTTAGGTGATCTTGTACTTCAGCAAATCAAGGATCACACAAAGAAAATAGCACTGGCCCTAAAAACTGTGGGACTTATCAATATACAGTTTGCCGTTAAAGACGAGAAAGTGTATATCATCGAGGCAAATCCTAGAGCTTCGCGCACAGTTCCGTTTATTGCAAAAGCATATAAAGAACCATATGTAAACTACGCCACTAAAGTGATGTTGGGCGATAAGAAGGTGAAAGATTTTAACTTCCAACCTGAACTTGAAGGGTACGCCATTAAACAACCTGTCTTCTCTTTTAATAAGTTCCCTAATGTTAATAAAAAATTAGGACCCGAAATGAAAAGTACAGGAGAAAGCATTCTATTTATAGAAAGTTTACGAGATGATGCTTTTTATGATCTGTATTCACGTCGTAAAATGTACTTAAGCAAATAGTTATCTTCTGGTACATTTGTTGATTCTTTTTGGTTTGGATGTCTTAAAGTAGAGATCATTATGATATGGTGTATAGAACATCTTGATTAGTATATTTTTTCTTTTTTCAGTACTTTTTTGAGGTAAATTACTCAATTCAGATATTCTGTTTTAAAGACAATATTTCCGTTTTAATTGTTATTATTTGATTTAGATCATTATTTCAAATTTATTTGCAATGAGATAAAATAATCTCGACCAAACCAATAATCGAAATTTAGTTTTCAAAATGTATTTAAAACCAAAAACACATAAATCGACATCATCACGTTTATTTTTTTATATCACCTTTGTTGTCGGCCTATCTATTCTTTCAAGTTGTGAAACCAGTAGTATTTCAGAACTTGCTACTATAGACTCCGTATCTGAAGAAGAAGAAGAAGAAGAAGAACCGGATGTCGTTACCTATGATAATACAGCACGGAATATTCTAGATACTGCTTGTATAGAATGTCACAATATAAATGAAGCAACTGCGGGTGTTATGCTGGATTCTTTTGAACCTGCAGCTATGGAAGCGGCGAATGGCCGCATGCTTGCTCGCATGACTGACATCAATAACCCTATGCCACCCAGTGGTAATCTTCCCGATGCCCTTATTCAAGATATTATGCAATGGGTTGAAGACGGCATTTTAGAAAACGATAACTAACACTTTAAATACTTATACAAATGAAAAAACTCATATTCTTATTGTTTTTGTCCTTCTCTATAGGATCTTTCGGGCAAAAGTACCTTACAAAAACTGGTACTCTTAATTTTGAAGCTTCTGTCCCTGCTTTTGAACCTGTAAAAGCACAACATTCAACCACAACAGCTTTACTGGATCTTTCTAATGGTAATGTAGCTGTATTAGCTTTGGTAAAAGGTTTTCGTTTTAAGAATGCCTTAATGGAAGAGCACTTTAATGAAAACTATATGGATAGTGATAATTTTCCAAAAGCATCATTTTCTGGTTCTATCGTAGATTTTAATGCTGACGATCTCGGTGCCGAAAAAGAATATATGGTTAAAGGAAAATTAACGATTCACGGAAAATCTAAACAAATAGAAACACCTATAACGCTTTCTAAAGATGGTGACACCATCACCATGAAAACGGCATTCAGCACGGCTCCTGGAGATTTTGATATCGAAATCCCAAGTATTGTAAAAGAAAAGATTTCAGAATCCATCAATATACTCGGTACTTTCGAGTTAGCTCAACGTTAATTCAGGTATTATGAAAAAAAGAAAATGGATTTATCCGCTACTTATTCTCATTGTAGCGGGAGGGATTATAGGATATAACTATATCTATCAGGATCACCGGGATATTAAAAAAGAAAAAGCAGCTTTTACTGTTAAAGCTACTGAGTTAACAGCAGCTTTCCAAAATGATGAAACGGCAGCTACGGAAAAGTACCTCAATCAAACTATTGAAGTACAAGGCCAATTAACTGGAATTGACGGAAGTTCACTCGTATTAGAAAATGTAGTTTTTTTCGCTTTAAGCGAAAATGAAGAAGCTCCTGATCAAACCAAATTAAATACCAATGTTACTTTAAAAGGGAGATGCATCGGGTATGACAGCCTACTAGAAGAAGTCAAATTAGATCAGGCATCACTCATAGAATAATCACACCAAAAATCATATCACATGAAAAAAATACTAATCCTATTAGTATTCTTACCCCTTACCTTATTTGCACAAGACGATCTTTTAGGAGAGCTAGAGGATGAAATTGGAGAAGAAAAGCAAGAAGTTTCCTCCATATTTAAGGGTATAAAAATTATAAACTTTGAATCAACCAAGTTGGTTGGCAAAAATCAACTTCAATTTATTATCTCTCACCGTTTTGGAACATTACGTAACGGTATAGATAGTTTCTTAGGTCTTGATGATGCCTCTGTACGTATACAATTTGTGTATGGTGTAACAGACTGGCTTCATCTAAGTACATCTCGATCTGGTGTTGGGCAGACGTATGATCTTGCGGCAAAATATCACTTAATCAAACAGAAAAAAGATGGGTTCCCTTTTACCATTGCGGGGTATAATATCATCAATGTTAATACTGCTTTGGATAGAGATATACTTCCTGGTCTTCAATTCAATGATCGTTTGGGATATGCAAATCAATTATTAATATCTAGAAAGTTTAATGACTGGGTGTCTTTACAGTTAATCCCTACTGTGTTTCATGACAATACTGTTATTGAAGATAATCAAGATAATACCCAGTATTCTATTGGATTTGGTGGGCGTTTTAAACTCACTAAGCGTTTTGCTATACTATTTGATTATGCATTACACCTTAACAGAGCAGGGAGTCCACTATCATCTATAGATATCCTCAATGATTTTGGTTTAGACTTTCTTACGCCTAACAATAGACGTAATGGCACATCACAATTCAATAACCCCATAGGAATAGGCGTTGAAATTGAAACTGGCGGACATGTTTTCCAACTGCACTTATCAAACTCACAGGCCATTTTTGCAAATGGTTTCTTGGGTCAGGCAGGAGGAGACTTTAGCACTGGAGATATATTCTTTGGGTTTAACTTATCCAGAGCATTTAGCTTGGGTGGAAAAAAGTAATTCAACGTTTAAGAAAATAATCCATACTGATCTTATCTTTTTCTAAAGGAATCATCATTAGGAATACTAGTAACACTGTTCGATACATTACGTGTTGTAAGTCCCAAACAGGACTTTGTAATCCATGTCCGAAGGTGACAATAATCAATACAATAGCCAGTATATAATAACTCTGTTTTCTGAATAATCCTAGTAATAACAGCAACCCACAAATAAGCTCGGCGTATGACGTAAAGTACGCTGTAGCTTTAAGAATGAAGGTGGGTAAAAATGTATCTTCAAAAGATTTAAATCCACCATTGTAAATATTGGATACTCCGATATTAAAAACTTTACCAAATCCTTGCATTCCTACAATAAATCCCAGTAATAGTCTAACAAAGAGGGTCGCTATTTTATGATCCATAGTTTCTATATATCTAGAGTTATGCCCTAATATACTATTAATTAAAAAACTCCAGTGTTGATCTTTTACTAAAGATTAAATCATTAGTGCAATTTGGCACCATCAAAATTTCATACATTTCGGTATGATTTCAGAATCTTTATTACTTCAATATAACGCTAGTCAAAAAAAGATCCTTAAAGGAGATTTTATTTTTAAGTCGGGACAGGAATCTTTCTATTTTTATCAGGTAGACAAAGGCGTTATTAAAATGAACAATTTTAATAGTGATGGAAAAGAGTTTATACAGGGGATTTTCAGAGATGGTCAAAGTTTTGGAGAACCTCCTCTCCTTTGCAATTTAAAATATCCGGCAAACGCAGAAGCTATTAAATCATCTACGGTGTGGTTACTTCCTAAAAAGGACTTATTTAAATTACTTACTGATCATCCTGACATTCACCTTAAGTTCACAGAAAACCTTGCAAAACGTATACATTATAAAGCCACAATGATTTCCGAAATCTCTTCACAAAACGCAGAACACAGACTTTTAAAATTACTAAAATATCTAAAAAAACACGTATATAAGCTGGACGAACAAGATGCTTTTGAAGTAGATCTTACCAGGCAGCAGTTAGCAGATCTTTGTGGATTAAGAGTAGAGACCGTTATACGCACCTTCAAAACTCTGGAAGGCAAAGGATTAGTATACATTAAAGATCATAAAATTCTAATTTAATTAACGTGCTTTATGATCTCGATCATAAATTACAACTAGTACCTCCATATACTTTTACATAGTAAAACTATTTACTATGCACATATATAACAAATACCTAGAAGAGTTTAAAAATGGAGTTATTGGTTATGCTACCATTGGCATTTTGATTCAAAGTTGTGTTGGATCTATAGCCGTAATGTTTGCATTGTATAATGGTCACAATTTCACCCAGATGCTTCAGGTTTTTATTATGACCTCCTTTAGTCTTGCATTTAATGCTGCTGTTTTATCACAACAAAAACCAAAGATCATATTTAATATCTTCCTGCTAACTATAACAGTTGCTATACTTATCATTTTACTTAATACATTGTATTAATATGAAGAAAGATATTAGTTCGCGTGAAGATATATACTTGCTTGTGACTTCCTTTTATGCCAAAGTAAGAAAAGAGGAAACTTTAGGAGTCATTTTTAATCGTGTTATCAATGATTGGCCTTCCCATATGGAACACCTTACTGATTTTTGGGAAACCAATCTATTTGCAATCAAAAAATACAAGGGAAATCCCATTGCCGTACATCAGGAAGTTGATCAAAAAGTAGACTATACTATTAATGTTAATCATTTTGGGATATGGCTTAACCTATGGGCTAATACTATTGATGCCCTTTTTGAAGGAGAGATTGCTACAATGGCCAAACATAGAGCGCGTAAAATGTCGACTTTCTTATTAGTACAGATGCATAATAATAAAGTGTAACCTTATTGTCCTTCTTCTTTTGATCTCTTTAAAATAGGTTCGGGTAGTGCTTTCTTTGCCTTAGCACCCATCTTCTTTAGTTTTTCGACACTGGTAATTAAATTCCCTCGACCGCTTACTAATTTATTCATCGCAGACTCATAACCTAACTTGGCATCATCCATTTTTTTCCCTACAGTTGTTAAATCGGTCATTAAGCCATGAAATTTATCATATAAGGCTCCCGCTTGTCGGGCAATCTCCAGTGCATTACGCTGTTGTTTCTCATTATTCCACATACTGTCGATGGTACGTAATGTTGCCAGCAAAGTCGTCGGTGTCACGATCACAATATTCTTTTCAAAGGCCTGACTATAGATAGCAGCTTCTGCATTTATTGCAACAGCAAAGGCTGGTTCTATAGGTACAAACAACAATACAAAATCAGGGCTTTCAATTTCATAGAGATCTTGATAACTCTTCTCACTTAACTGACTTACATGTCTCTTTAATGAGCTTATATGTTCTTTTAAGGCAATCTCTCTAACAGGATCATCTTCGGCATTTACATAACGTTCATAGGCCGTGAGTGATACTTTGCTATCAATTACCATTTTCTTACCATCCGGCAAGTGTATAATAACGTCAGGGAGTACGCGTTGTCCATCTTCCCGTGTAAAACTCTGTTGTATAAAATACTCACGATCTTTTTCCAGACCTGATTTTTCTAATACTCGTTCTAACACTAACTCTCCCCAATTGCCTTGCATCTTGCTATCTCCTTTCAAGGCCTTTGTAAGATTATGAGCTTCCTTACTCATTTGCTCATTAAGTGCTGTCAAGTTCTTAATTTGCTCACGCAGGGCAGAAGTTCTGTCAATAGCTTCTTTGTTAGTCTCTTCTACTTTCTTTTCAAAATGCTGAATCTTTTCCTGTAACGGTTTTAAAATTACATCCAGATTCTGCTTATTTTGTAGTGTGAACTTATTAGACTTTTCATCGAGAATTTTATTGGCTACCAATTCAAAGTCTTTAGTAAACTTCTCCTGCAACTTCTCTAATTCCTGATGTTTTTCTTCGATACGTCTTTCGAGTTCAGTGAATTCAACATTTCGTGCCGTCAACTCATTTTGCAAAAAATCCTTCTTTTGACGTAGTTCTTCTTTTTCTGTTTCTGCTTTCGCGAAAGCATCCTTAAGCATACTATGCTGCTGCTGTTCTCCTTTTAACCGTTCCTCTAATCCACTCGTATTTCCTTTAGATTTCAAACGGGCAATATATAGTCCTATAACAGCACCTATTCCGCCAAAAAGTAAGGCAATACCTAAATAGATTATCGTGTCATTCATAACGGTAAAGATAAAAAGAAGCCACACAATTTAACTACGGATTTACGTACGAATCGTAAAGTTCAAATTTTTCCTATCAAATACGATATGGTCTGTTGGAAAAAGGGTATCAAAAACGCCTTCATCAATTAATTTTTCCGTCTCATCATATACTAATTCTCCTTCTTTAAGGAGAATTAATTGATCACATAGTGGTAATATCTGACCAATCTCATGTGAAGAAAAAATAATAGTTTTTTGATACTGCCTGGTAATTGTTTGCAACAGTTTAAGCAAGGCCGCTTGATGGTGTAGATCTAAATGAGACAAGGGCTCATCCATAAGAATCAATGGTGTATCTTGCGCAATTGCTCTTGCAATTAAAGCACGTTGTAATTGACCATCGCTTAGGGTGTGGCATTTCCGATGCCCTAATTCCTGAGTTTCTGTGGCTAACAGAGCATTCTGAATGATTTCTTTATCGATCGTCTTTAAGGTACCCATCCAACCCGTATAAGGTTGTCTCCCCAAGGCTACCAATTCATTAACTGTTAGATTTTGAGATAGGTGTTGTCCTGTTAAGACAACACTGAGAAAACGAGCCAAATCCTGTAGCTTATATGTTGTTATACTGCGATCTTCTATATTGATAATGCCTTTCAAAGGATGCTGTAAGCCCGAAAGTGTTCGAATTAAGGTAGATTTTCCAGAACCATTTACACCTATAAGACCAATGAGTTTCCCCTTAGGAATCTTCATTTCGATATCTTCCAGAATAGGCAGTTGTGCAGTATATCCTATTGCAAGTTGCGTCGTTTTTAATATGTAATATCCCTCTGTCATTATTTTATTATACATCCAGCAATGTCAATTCTTAAAAGATATCCCCGAATGTAAATTTCAAATGTACAACAGCGCTAACACTATCTGGCACTTCCCTGTTAAAATAATGAACTTCCTAGATTGAATACCCCCAAAAGTTATGAATAAACTATAGAAGGTAATTCTATGGTTTTATAAAATCAGGTATTTCTACGCTATTTTTAAGTGATTCATTATCAGA
>CAZPTJ010000025.1:0-21657 GCA_964589085.1 uncultured Flavobacteriaceae bacterium
AATTCAAAATAAAACTTACACTTGCAGTTACGGTAGATATATCTGATTGGATATTAGCGGGACTGGTCAAACCAGTACTGAACAGTTCCTGATTACGGTCCTGAGTAAAGTAGTCATAGGCAAGATCAAATTTGATAAATCCCCAATTATAGCCAAACCCCAGAGAAAACCCATTGGCATCGTCTACAATTTGTTCGTTGGAAAAGGGGCTTTGTTGAAAGCGATAACCTCCTCGTAAACTCCATTCGTTATTGAGACGATATTCTCCTCCAATTTTATACGAAGACGCACCATTCAATCGACTTCCTATTACGTTATTCTGGGTTTCAAAAAAAGGATCCCCAGAAGGTCTGAATCGTATATTATTATAATCTGTATATGCGTAGTCTAGGCTCAATAGGCCTACCTTCCCGAAAAGGAAAGCTACACTTGCGGCATAGCGCCCAGGTGTTTGCAAAGTATAATCTTCAAAAATATTAACAATCCTTGGATCTACATTTGTCGTAAACACTCCATCGGCATCTTCACTTACCGTTTGAATACTTTGCAAGCTTTCTTCCGAAACTTGATACCAGGTAGGTGTGTCATAAGTAAAACCAAAACGCACATACTTCCCTGCCTTTATTATGGTTCCTATTTGAGCAGAAAATCCAGCACCTTGCGTATCTAATACATTTTCAAAACGTACCGTTCGCACCAAACTTTGATCATTAGTATTAGACTCAAAAAGCGAAGTCCTTTCTCGATAATCGAAAAAATGAGAATTAAGGTTTACTCCAAAAAAGAAATTTTCACCATACTGTCCACCAATATTAAAAGCTATTTTACCATTAAAGCCATCAGATCGAAAATTAAAATCCTGATCAAAAGAATTACCAAATATATTGGAAGTATAGGCCGTATTATTCACATCATCAAAATCTACCGGATCTATGATAAAAGATTGAAAACCCAAAAAGGCCTGCTGCGCACCAAATCCTTCTGTTTCTCCTAAAAACTGATATAGTTCAGAAATAGTTTCATCTGGTCGCAATTCTAATAAATCCAATGGTGTTCCCTGGGCAAAGCTTAAAAAATAGTTAGCTATAGACGTATCTCCTGTCCCACTAGCAATAAACTCATCATTAAAATTAGCAGTGCGATCATAGTTTACTCCTAAGGACCATTTTTTCCATTTTGAAGTAGATTCCGGATAGGCATCAAATACGTATACGACACCTCCCTGATTAAGAGAGATATCAGCCTCCGAAGCGTTTGTTGAAGTACCAAAGAAGTTAGTATCATTATCAATAACATCTACCGTTAGGCTAAAAGTTGCCGTCGTATTTTTAAAAACTGCACTTCCTGCTGGATTAATACCTATGGCACTTAAATCTCCCCCTAATGCTCCGAATGCCCCTCCTAAACCTTGGAAACGTGCTGTACCTGTTGTGTTAACAGTACTATAACGTAAAGCATCATTTATCGTCTGAGCATAAAAAGAACTAGCAACAAAAAGTGTTGCTAGTTGTATAACATATTTTTTCATGTGATGTCCTTAGTTTGAGCTGAAAAGCTATAATTATTATCCTCTTCTACGACCTCCTCCGCGAGAAGCTCCACTACTTCTGCCGCCGCCGCCTCGTGAAAAGCTACTTCCGCGACTGCTACTTCCTCTTGAGAAACTGCGACTACCTCGACTACTACTCCCTCTTGAGAATGAAGGGCGTGTTCTTGAAGTAGATGGTCTTGCTGCTGGTCTTGAAGTACCTCCTCTAGGGCGCGCACTAGTTCCGCGTGGGCGAGTATTATTTCCTCTTGGACGGGTCGTAGTTCCATTTGGGCGTGCTCCACCTCTTGGTCTTACCGCAGTACCTCCTCTTGAGTTCTGCCCGTTAGGTCTTGCGGTTCCTCTTGATTGCGTTCCTCTATTTCGAGTTCCTCTATTTTGTATTCCAGCATTTGGACGTACCGTCCCTCTAGTTCGGGAAAATGTTGATCTACTTCTTGAAGTTGTATTACTTGCAATTCTACTATTGCGTAAACCTCTACGAGCATTGGATACTATACGAGCTGCCTGACGTCCACGAGTAGAAACCGAACGTCCTGAACGACCATATCTACTGATATAGGAATTACCTGCTATTCCTCCATTAAATCGGCCACCAAAACCTCCACCATAATAGTATGGGGAGCCATAGAAACCACCATAATATGGATATCCAAAACCTCCAAATCCAAAACCGAATCCTCCGAATCCTCCGAATCCAAAACGATTAAATCCAAAACCAAAACGATTGAAACAGTAATAACACCCAAAACCTCCAAAACCTCGATATCCGAAATTATTAAATCCAAAACCATAAGGATTGAACCCAAACAATCCAAAACCTGCATAACCAAAACCAAAACCATTATTATATACATTTACAATAGTCTCATCGGTTTCATCACCCCAAGCTGCACGACCTGACTGATACTCTTCTCCTTCTACATAAGCTTCCTCACCATAAGCTCCTTCGGAAGAATAAGAATCTACATCAGTAAAGATGAGATCTTCACTCTCAGGATCTCCTAATGCCTCTGCTTCTTCTTCAAAATAATTTTTAAAGTAAGAACCTCCAGATGTACTTTCTTCCTGTGCTTTTGCTTCTGCTGTTGCTTCAGGGTTACTGTAAATACCATCCTCATCATAATAGGATTTTGTACTACCACAGGAGGCTAATAGAAAAATTGCTCCAAGGAGTAGCCCGGAAGCTTTAAAGGATGTTGGAATGGAAGAAAGATGTCTCATATCTATATAGGGTTTTATTGTCGTTAGTCGTAAAAATAACTAGTTTTGTTCATTCTAAAAAACACTTAACACAGTCACAATATTTGTGCCAAAGTAACCTTCTATGGGTAAGAACTTAACAAAACGGAGCGAGGATTATTCAAAATGGTATAATGAACTTGTGGTCAAAGCTGACCTTGCAGAAAACTCTGCAGTACGCGGTTGCATGGTCATTAAACCTTATGGATATGCCATTTGGGAAAAGATGCAGGCAGAGCTAGATCGTATGTTTAAAGAAACAGGACATCAGAATGCTTATTTCCCTTTACTTGTTCCAAAAAGCCTCTTTGAAGCTGAGGAAAAAAATGCTGAAGGTTTTGCCAAGGAATGTGCAGTAGTCACCCATTATCGACTTCAAAATGACCCTGATAATGAAGGGAAGTTACGTGTAGACCCAAATGCCAAACTTCAAGAAGAGTTGATTGTGAGACCCACAAGTGAAGCCATTATTTGGAGCACCTATAAAGGTTGGATACAATCCTATAGAGATCTTCCTATTCTGGTTAATCAATGGGCAAATGTCGTACGTTGGGAAATGCGTACGCGATTATTCCTGCGTACGGCAGAGTTTTTATGGCAGGAAGGCCATACGGCCCATTCAACTAAAGAAGAAGCTATAAAGGAAGCAGATTTGATGAATAATGTTTATGCCACCTTCGCTGAAAACTTTTTAGCTGTTCCCGTAATAAAAGGAACCAAAACCGAAAGTGAACGTTTTGCGGGGGCAGAAGAAACTTTTTGCATCGAAGCTCTAATGCAAGATGGTAAGGCATTACAGGCTGGAACTTCTCATTTTTTAGGTCAAAATTTCGCGAAAGCGTTTGATGTAAAATTTACCAGTAAGGAAGGAAAGCTGGAACATGTATGGGCAACATCCTGGGGTGTTTCCACGCGATTAATGGGAGCTCTTATCATGACGCATAGTGATGATCATGGACTTGTCCTCCCTCCAAATCTTGCACCTCATCAGGTAGTAATTGTTCCTATATATAAAGGCCAAGAGCAGCTGGAAGCCATATCTCAAGTGGCTGAAGAACTCGTGAAAGACCTGCGTTTACACGGAGTAAGTGTTAAATATGACAATAGAGACACACATAAACCTGGATGGAAGTTTAATGAATATGAGCTTAAAGGAGTTCCATTACGTATAGGTATCGGCCCTAAAGATTTGGAAAAAAGAACGGTAGAACTGGCACGACGTGATACGCTCACTAAAGAGTTTGTATCAAAAGACCAGGTTACTGATCGGGTTCTACTATTATTAACAGAAATTCAAGAGCAGCTTTTTAAGAAGGCTGAGCATTTTAGAGACAACAATATTACATCGGTAGAAAACTTTGATGAGTTTAAAGAAGTTCTTGAAAGCAAAGGCGGATTTCTTAGCGCACATTGGGATGGAACTGCCGAAACAGAAGATAAAATAAAAGAGATTACCAAAGCGACCATACGATGTATTCCTCTTGACGCAAAAGAGGAAGAAGGTGCTTGTGTATATAGCGGCAAACCTTCACAACGAAGAGTTTTGTTTGCCAAGGCATATTAAGTTCCAAAAAAGGAACATTTACACTTGCGGCATTTAAAAATAGTTGTATTTTTGCATCCGCAATTTAGGCAATTGCCTTTTTTGGCCCGTTCGTCTATCGGCTAGGACGCCAGGTTTTCATCCTGGTAAGAGGGGTTCGATTCCCCTACGGGCTACAAACCAAAGTACGGAATGAAAGTACGAGGTATTGGAGTTGTATACTTCTCACTTTGTATAGCTATTTCAAACTTTGTTCTGGCCCGTTCGTCTATCGGCTAGGACGCCAGGTTTTCATCCTGGTAAGAGGGGTTCGATTCCCCTACGGGCTACAATGATTTTATTAATTAAGGCATTAAAATAATGGCAAATCACAAGTCAGCATTAAAAAGAATTAGAAATAGCGAAGTTAAAAGGCTAAGAAACAGATATCAGCATAAAACCACGCGTAATGCTATTAAGAAGTTACGGGAAACAACTGATAAGAAAACAGCCGAAACATTGTTTCCTGAAGTTTCTGGGATGATTGACAAGTTAGCAAAACGCAATATTATTCATAGTAATAAGGCAGCTAATCTAAAGTCAAAGTTGGCAAAATACGTTGCCGCTTTATAGGTGATTTCCCTTTGATGATATAGAATTAATGGACTTCTCATAGATCTGAGAAGTCTTTTTTGTATAACAATTTGAGAGCGATTAAAGATTCTTTATCCAGAATAATTGTTTCTCTAAATAAAAGCTGTATTTTTGCAGCCGCTTAGAATAACCTCTGACGATCATCGTGAATGTTGTTTTAGTTTTAAACGATAAAATCCATACTCATGGAAGATTTAGTAAAATTTGTTGAAGACGAGTTTGTAAGCAAAAAAGAATTACCGGAATTTGGTGCCGGAGATACGATTACCGTTTATTATGAAATTAAAGAAGGTGATAAAAGTAGAACACAGTTCTTTAGAGGTGTTGTAATTCAGCTAAGAGGAAGTGGAGCTACAGAGACTTTCACTATTAGAAAAATGTCAGGAACTGTAGGTGTAGAGCGTATATTTCCTTTAAGCCTTCCATCTATCCAAAAAGTAGAGATTAACAAACGTGGTAAAGTACGCAGAGCACGTATATTCTATTTTAGAGGACTTACTGGTAAGAAAGCAAGAATCAAAGAAAAGCGTTCATAAAGGACTTCCTTTCTATAAATATAAAAAAACCTTGATTTTTCAATCAAGGTTTTTTTATGAACAATTGTTTATAACCCCTGTTTGTAATCGGTTGAAAACTAAATAACTGTAAAATTTGCTTTTCAATATATTTCTTTAGTACATTTATACTATCGATGTCCGGAAAGTGTTTCATTAGAAGCAAAAGATGGCGTGATAATGAAGCTTCTAAAACTAATAAGTAGTGCTGCACAAGCTAGGAAGTAGATACATTGTATTTGCAACCGAAAAACTTAAGTTTTATAAGATTCAAAAGATTGGAAACGACGGTGAAAACCGAAAGATTCAATTTTTGAAAACTCGGAGTTCGGAATGTAATTAGTCCGTTATCCACTTGTAACTGATAAGTAACAAAGAGTTTTCTAAAAGCCATATCAACGTAGCAATACAATGATATGGCTTTTGTTATTTAATGATCTTTTTACTTCATCTTACATTTGCTCACTTCTCTTATAGTATTTGATATTTTCTTAATACAATTAATCTCACTGAATACCTATATTTGTTATCCTTTATAAATTTCTTCGACGAAGCCATAGACTAAACACAAAAGACTATATGACCACGACATCAACGGTAATTAAATACACTAAAACAGACGAGGCTCCAATGCTCGCTACGCATTCATTCCTCCCCATTGTTCAACGCTATACAAGATCTTCTAATATTGCAATTGAAATTGAAGATATTTCATTGGCCGGGCGTATTCTTGCTAATTTTTCTGATTTTCTAACAGATGGTCAACAACAGGCTGATGCATTATCGAGATTGGGACAATTAGCAAAAACTCCTGAAGCCAATATTATAAAACTACCGAATATAAGTGCTTCTATACCTCAACTACTTGCAGCTATAAAGGAGCTTCAAAGTGATGGTTACGCCATTCCTGATTTTCCGGAAGAACCAGAAACTACAGAACAAAAAGAGATACGTGCAAGATATGCTAAAGTTTTGGGAAGTGCGGTAAATCCTGTTTTAAGAGAAGGTAATTCTGATAGACGTGCGCCAAAGCCTGTTAAACAATACGCAAAAAACAATCCACATCGCATGGGGGCCTGGAACCCTGATTCTAAATCTCATGTAGCTACGATGAGTAGTGGTGATTTCAGATCAAATGAACAATCTGTAACGTTACAAAACGAAGGCAGTGTTCGTATAGAACATACAAGTACTACAGGAGAAATCACAGTGCTTAAATCTGACATCGCAATTCTAAAAGACGAAGTGATTGATGCAACAGTAATGCATAAAAAAGCATTATTAGAGTTTCTTGAAGCACAAATAAAGGACGCAAAGGATCACGGTTTGTTATTTTCTCTTCATATGAAAGCGACGATGATGAAAGTTTCTGACCCTATTATTTTTGGACACGCTGTACGCGTTTTTCTGGCTCCTGTTTTTGAAAAGTTTGGATCCCTACTTGAAGAAGCCGGGGTTGAAGAAAATAATGGATTGGGAAATCTATTCTCTAAAATACAAAGCCTTCCTTCATCACAACGTACTGCTATTGAAGAAGCTATTACTTCTTGTATGACGGAGCGACCAGACCTTGCTATGGTTAATTCTGATAAGGGAATCACAAATCTCCACGTTCCTAGTGATGTTATTATTGACGCTTCTATGCCGGCGATGATTAGAGCTTCAGGGCAAATGTGGAATGCAGATGGCAAACAACAGGATACAAAAGCTGTAATTCCAGATAGCAGTTATGCGGGGATTTATCAGGAGACTATAGATTTCTGTAAAAAGCATGGAGCTTTTGATCCAACGACCATGGGTACCGTTCCTAATGTAGGATTAATGGCACAAAAAGCCGAAGAATATGGATCTCATGACAAGACCTTTGAAATTGCTTCAAACGGAACGGTAAAAGTAATCGACCAGAATGAAAACATATTAATGCAGCACGAAGTATCTCAGGGAGATATATGGAGAATGTGTCAGGTAAAAGATGCCCCTATACGGGATTGGGTAAAACTAGCTGTAAATCGCGCAAGAGCTTCTCAAACACCTGCCGTATTCTGGTTGGATGCTCATCGAGCACATGACCATCAGTTAATTACTAAAGTAAGTGCTTATCTTAAAGATCATAATACCGAAGGATTGGAAATCCATATTCTTTCTCCTGTTGAGGCAACAAGATACACGCTCGATCGATTAAAAGATGGAAAAGATACCATCTCAGTTACAGGTAATGTATTACGAGATTACAATACTGATCTCTTCCCCATTCTGGAATTGGGAACAAGTGCAAAAATGCTTTCTATCGTACCACTAATGAATGGTGGTGGTCTTTTTGAAACGGGAGCTGGGGGTTCTGCACCTAAGCACATACAACAGTTTGTTGAAGAAGGACACTTACGTTGGGATTCTCTCGGAGAGTTTCTTGCTTTAGCTGTTTCTTTAGAACATACAGCAGAACAAACTAATAATACCAAAGCGGGTATTGTAGGAGAAGCTCTTGATGAGGCAACCATAAAGTTCTTAGAAAACAGAAAATCGCCTTCGCGAAAAGTTAACGAACTTGATAATAGAGGTAGTCATTACTATCTGGCATTATATTGGGCACAGGCACTTGCTGAACAGGATAAAGATGTTGAACTTAAGGAGGAGTTTGCCGGACTCGCACAACAGCTCTCTTCAAATGAGAATACAATTATTGAAGAACTGAATGCTGCACAGGGAAGTCCTGTAGATATAGGAGGTTATTACGCTCCGGATTATGAAAAAGTAAGTAAAGCAATGCGTCCAAGTGCATCATTAAATGCAATTATAGGCTAACTTCAAATTTCCAAAACTTTAAACAAAAGAAAAAGACTGTCATTTTAGGCAGTCTTTTTTTTTATAATTAACATAAAATTAAAAAAAATGCAATTAGATTTATAGTCAATCAATCAATTAATGAAAAAATCTTTATGCATTTTAGTAGGTATTCTTCTTATGGGAGGATCTCTTTTATCCCAAACGGAACGTTATACATTAAGTGGTAGAATTACTGACGCCAGCAGTAATGAAACTTTAATCGGGGTTAATATTCTCATCCCGGAAATCAATAATGGCGTAATCACAAATAGTTACGGATTTTATTCCATTACACTCCCAGAGGGTACGTATTCGCTACAAATCACCTATTTAGGGTATCAGGATAGTATTAAAACTATTGTTCTGGACAAAGACATTCAACAAAATTTTGCGCTTCAACTAGAGACTGAAGCACTAGAAGAAGTGGTTATTACTAAGGAAAACGATGTGGAACGCACAAATATTAGAAGTCCGCAAATGAGTGTTAACCGACTATCTGCGCAAACTATAAAAAAGATACCCGTCGTTCTGGGAGAGGCCGATGTTATTAAATCTATTCTTTTACTTCCCGGTGTCACCAGTGCAGGAGAAGGTGCTTCAGGATTTAATGTTCGTGGAGGAGCGGCAGATCAAAATCTTATTTTACTTGACGAAGCCATCATTTTTAATTCGTCACATCTTTTTGGTTTATTCTCCGTATTTAATCCCGATGCCATTAAAGACTTAAAACTGTTCAAAGGTGGAATACCTGCGCGTTATGGTGGTCGGGTATCTTCTGTCCTGGATATTTATCAAAAAGAAGGGAATAGTAAAGCATTCCATGTCAATGGCGGCATTGGAGCCATATCCAGTCGTTTACTTGCTGAAGGACCATTAAAAAAAGATAAAGGCGCATTCCTTATAGGAGGACGTGCAACTTATGCACATCTTTTTCTACCGCTATTTGATATTGAAAACGAAGCTTACTTTTTTGACCTTAATACAAAACTGAATTATACGATCAATGATAGAAATAGTATTTTCTTATCTGGTTATTTTGGTCGAGATGTATTTGATGTTCAGGATAGCTTTATTAATCTTTATGGAAACACAGTTGCCAATCTTCGTTGGAATCACCTATTTTCAGATAAACTCTTTTCGAATTTATCCTTAATCTATAGTGATTATTTCTATGGTCTTGAATTGGATTTTGTTGGTTTTGAATGGAATAGTGGGATTCTTAATTTTAATCTCAAATATGACTTCACCCATTATCTCAGTGATACATTTCAACTCAAGTATGGTTTAAACAATATTTATTATCGCTTCAATCCCGGAAAAATTGAACCTAACAATCCAAACTCCGGAATTGTTGAGGAACAATTAACGCTTCAATACGCAAATGAAGCAGCAGTTTATATAGATATTGAGCATAAAATTACTGACAAACTCAATCTACAATATGGATTACGCTTAAGTAATTTCCTTCGTTTGGGACAGGATGAAATCAATATTTATGCAGATGATAATCCTTTAGAGTTTGATCCTTTTTTACTCCTTTATCAGGGTGCAGATCCTATAGGTATTGATCGTCCCAGTCGTGGTGATGTTTTGTCAACATTTACTAATTTTGAACCCAGACTTGCGCTGTCCTATGCTTTTAATGATAGAGTATCGGTAAAAGCTAGTTATACTCGTTTAGCACAATACCTTCACTTATTATCTAATACGCAATCCCCTACCCCATTAGATATCTGGCAACCGAGTGGTCCATTTATCGAGCCTCAATTATTGGATCAATATGCAATAGGGTATTTTAACAATTTCCGCTTTCGCGAAAGCGAATATTCCTTGGAAACAGAAATCTTTTATAAAAGCATCGATAATCGCATAGACTATATAGATGGCGCGGACCTTATTGCCAATGAAGCTATTGAACAGGTTATACTTGCGGGTGAAGCCAGAGCTTATGGACTCGAATTTTTACTAAGAAAAAATACAGGGAAATTTAACGGATGGTTAGCCTATACGCTCTCCCGATCAGAGCAACGTACGCCAGGTCGTAACGAAAATGAAACGGGGATTAATCTAGGACAATATTATGTAACTCCTTTTGATAAGACTCACGATATTTCCCTTTTTGCTAACTATGAGTTAAATGCAAAATGGAGTTTCAATGCTAATTTTGTTTATCAGACAGGACAACCCACAAACTTACCCATAGGCCAATTTGAATTCCAGGGGATTCTTATTCCGTTTTTTGGAGATCGTAACTCACAGCGTTTACCAGATTTTAATCGTTTGGACCTTTCTGCAACCTTAACTCCAAAGAAAAACAAAAACAGAAAATGGCAGGCTGAATGGGTTTTTAGTCTATACAATGTATATAACCGCAGAAATGCTGCCGCCATTAATTTTAGACGCAATCAGCAGACAGGAAGAAATGAAGCCATACGCACTTCTATTTTTGGCATTGTTCCTGCCGTAACCTATAATTTTAAGTTCTAAGCAAGAAAATGATGATGACTCTAAAAAACTGTATCGCAAAAATTGGAACTCTTATATTGATATTGACACTATATACTAGCTGTGAAGATGTTATAGATGTAGACGTTCCAGAAAATGAACCCAGACTTATTATAGATGCACTTGTGCGTGTTGACACCTCTCAAGCCTTTACTCCCTTACGCATACGTGCATCACGTACCGCTTCGTTTTTTGACGATATACAACCAGCACAGATTAATCAAATCTCTATCACTAATAATAACACCAGTGAATTTGTGATTTTAACAGAAGATCCTAATGAACCGGGGATATATGTTCCAATTCCCATTATGGGAAGTGTACCCCTTAATGGAGATGCCGTAAGTACTGATTTTCTTATAAGTGGAGATGAGCTTGTGATGACTGTAAATGACAATAATGATATTATTGTAGCCTTTACACGCTTTGTCCCTACCGTTGCCATTGATAGTGTGGAACAAGGTGATGGAATCCTTTTTGATGAAGATGATACTGAAGTTATTATCACCTTTACTGATGCGGCTGACCGAGAAGATTTTTATGTTTTTGATTTAGATTTTGGAGAATTTATAACCACAGAAGATACTTTTTATCAGAATCAGCAATTCCAATTTTCATTTTTTTACGATAACGATTTGCAGCCTGGTCAGGAGATTAATATCAGCATATTAGGTGCTGATGAACCTTTTTATGACTATTTCACACAATTAATTGAACAAAGCGAACAGGGTGACAACGGCCCTTTCCAAACCCCTGCAGCTACGGTAAGAGGGAACTTTATTAATGCCTCGAATATTGACAATATAGCTATTTTTGACAATGTGGATCAACCCAATAATTTTGTATTAGGCTATTTTGCAATCGCACAAGAATTTAGAGATACTATCGTTATTCAATAATAAAATTGTAAAGAATTTACTTACTTTGGTGTTTTATGGGGGTGAAAAATTTAAGTAGTATCATATTTTTTTTAGTATGCTTTTTGGGGTATGGGCAAGATATTCCAAAAACTTACTTTAATGATCCTCTCAATGTACCTCTTATATTATCCGGAACATTTGGAGAATTACGAAGTAATCATTTCCACAGTGGTTTAGATATTAAAACTCAACAAAGAACCGGACTAAAAGTAAAAGCATCTGCTAGCGGCACCGTAAGTCGAATAAAGATTTCCCATTACGGTTATGGTAAAGCTATTTATATAAGTCATCCTAATGGCTATACTACGGTTTATGCTCATCTCAAAAAATTTGCTCCTGAGATCGAAGCTTATGTAAAAAAACAACAGTATAAGAAAGAAGCTTTTGAAATTGAATTATTTCCGGAACCAGGAGCTTTAACAGTAGAGCAAGATGAAATTATAGCTTTCTCCGGTAATAGTGGAAGCAGTGGTGGACCTCATTTACATTTTGAAATCAGGGATGCTAAAGCAAGACCGATGAATCCATTTCTTTTTGGACTTAGTGTGGAAGATACCAGAAAGCCATTGATTAATAGAATTCTGGTATATCCTTTGGATAATGCCTCTCATATTAATGGTCATCACAAAACTCTTGAATTACGTTTAAATCAACGCCCTGACGGCAATTATACGTGTGAACCTATTAACGTCAAAGGTGAAATAGGTTTTGGTTTAGGAACGGTAGATCAACAGAATCTCGCAAACAATAAAAATGGGATTTATGCTATTACTTCCTCATATAATGGGGAAGTGAATTTTTCGGTTACCATGGATCGTTTTTCCTTTGCAGAAACTCGGTATCTTAATAGAATGATTGACTATGGATATTTTATAAAAAATCGAAGTCGCGTTCAAAAGTTGTTTGTAGAAAAGAACAATCCTCTAAGTATCTATAGCAATGTTACGGATAATGGTGTACTACAAATAACAGATACACTTTCTCATCATTATATGGTTAAGGTAAAGGATTATAAAAATAATGAGGTAACGATAACTATTCCTATCATGGGAACAAGTGATTCTCTTAAAACAGAAATTCCTACTCTGGATCCTGACCATCATTATTATTACTCCGATGACAGTTATCGTTTTGAAGAAGGTAAGTTTGAAGTTTATATCCCAAAAAATGCCTTATATGATGATATAGCTCTAGAATTGAAGACTGAAGGAGATGATTTACATTTACATCGCAAGGAGGTTCCGGTACACAAAAACATTATTATTAGTTATGATTTGACGGGTTATTCTGCAGCAGATAGGGAGCAACTTTTTATAGGTCGTTATAATTATAAAAACACACTCAACTATACCGGAGCCAGTATTAAAAATAACAAGTTGACCACAGGAACTCGAACATTTGGCAAATACGGGATAGGTATTGATAAAACACCACCTAAAGTTGTGCCTCATAACTTTTCTAATGGTAAATGGATTTCTAAAAAGACTACATTACAATTAAAAATCACTGATGATAAGAGTGGTATTAAAAGTTACAGAGCCACGGTCAATGGGAAATTTATTTTAATGGAGTATAATTATAAAACAAATACCCTTACACACGATTTCAGTGATAATATCGTTACAGAAACAGAAAATCAATTAAAATTAATTGTTACGGATAATGTTGGAAATAGTACTACATTTGAATCTACTTTTTTTAGAAAAAATTAAGCCATTTGAGAAAGAAACAACTCTTAACTAGTATTTGTCTATTTTTATTTACACTTATAGCCTATAGTCAAACGGCTACTATAAGGGGTATCGTCGTAGACGAAAATAATCTTCCCGTTCCCGAAGTGAATATTACTTATGGTAATGGTCAAGGAACTACCACAAATTTTAATGGGTTTTATCAAATTGAAATTCCTGCAAATCAGGAAGTCACACTTACCTTTTCAAGTATCCAATTAAAAAAAATAGTTCAAACGTTCAATTTAAAAAGCAATGCAGATTATGAATTCAATCCTGTCATGCTTTTGGATATTGAACAGTTAGGCCCAGTTGTCATTGACGGGAGTTTGCAGAGGAGAGCCGAAGGAATAATTAATTTAGATCCCGTGACTATTCGCAATATTCCTGGACCCTCAGCTGGAGTAGAAAATTTATTAAAATCCTTTGCATCAGTTAGCAATAGTAATGAATTGAGTACTAATTATAATGTTCGTGGTGGAAATTTTGACGACAATCTTGTATATGTTAACGAAATAGAAGTTTATCGACCTTTTCTTATTCGTTCCGGACAACAGGAGGGCTTTAGTTTTGTCAATAGTGATTTAACGCAAAAAGTTAGTTTTAGTGCCGGTGGTTTTCAGGCGAAGTATGGTGATAAACTCGCTTCCGTACTGGATATTACCTATAGAAGACCCACTCAGTTTGGCGCAAGTTTAAATGCCAGCTTTTTGGGCGTAACAGCCTCTGTTGAGGGGCAATCTAAAGATGGGCGTCTCACGGCTATTGCAGGATTGCGATTTCGTGACAATAGTCTATTGGTGTCATCAAGACAAACTGAAAGTAATATCACTCCTGTTTTTGCAGATGCACAGACCTATATCACCTATAAGTTTTCCAATAAGTTTCAATTGGATTTCCTAGGGAATATTGGAATCAATGATTATGATTTTGAACCACTTAATCGTCAGACTAATTTTGGAACATTGCAAGACCCTATAAGTTTGCTTATCCTTTTTGACGGGCAGGAAGAAGATAAATATGAAACCTATTTTGGCTCATTTAAAGGCACATATTCAGTAAATGAAAACCTAACATTAAAACTGATTACTTCTGCTTATTTGAGTCAGGAACAGGAATTTTTTGATATTCTTGCTCAATACAGATTAGGAACACCTAACAATAATATAGGTGATGAAGATTTTGGCGATGTTGAATTTACGGAAGCTGCTGGTGCACAATTTTTAAGCGCACGTAATTTCTTAGATGCGCTTTATGCAAACGTAGAATTCAAAGGAACTTATTTAAAAAATGAAAGTCAGATCGATTGGGGCGTAAAATATACCAGAGAAGATGTAAGAGACCAATTACAAGAATTTGAGATTTTAGATTCTGCAGGATTCTCAATTCGCCCTCCTCTTCCAGATTTTGCTAATGACCAACCCTTTAACCCTTTTGATGCACCCATTGAACCTTTTACTAATATCCGATCTCGTAATGATGTTCAAATAAATAGAGTCTCTGGTTTTGCACAATATAACAGACGTACAGATTGGGGAGATAATGAAGTTTGGTTAAATGTTGGTGTTCGTGCTCACCAATGGTCTGTAAGTGGTGATAATATTGAAAGTACTTCACAAGCTGTGGTAAGTCCCAGAGGGCAATTTTCTATAAAACCTAACTGGAAACAAGATATGGTGTTCCGATTGTCTGGAGGGTATTATCATCAACCACCAGGTTATCGAGAACTTCGGGACTCGATAGGTGCGGTTATTCCTGATGTAAAAGCACAACAATCTATTCAGGTAGTAGCAGGTCATGATTGGAGTTTTAGGATGTGGGGAAACTCTCCTTTTAAATTAGTAAGTGAAGCTTATTATAAAGATCTTACTGATGTCAATACATATACCTTAGAAAATGTGCGCATACGCTATCGGGCCAATAATAATGCTACTGCTCGCGTATATGGATTTGACACACGTTTGAGTGGTGAATTTGTAAAGGGTACAGAAAGCTGGATTAGTTTAGGGTTCCTTAAAGCAGAAGAAAATCCAGATAACCGTGGGTTTATTGCCAGACCAACAGATCAACGATTTAAAGCTGCTTTCTTATTTCAGGATTACGTTCCTAATGTTCCCAGTTTACGACTATATCTTAATATGGTATATCAAACAGGATTACCAGGAGGCACCCCTAGTAATGCGGATCCTTTTGATTTTGAAGAATTGCCCAGATTACCGGATTTCTTCAGAACCGATATTGGCGTTTCTTATGTCTTTGTTGATGCCGAAAAACAATTTGAAAAGGGACACTGGCTTCACGGATTTAAAGACCTCTCTTTAGGTGTTGAAATTTATAATATTTTTGATAGGCTCAACTCTATTACAAATACCTTTGTACGAGATGCTAATTCGGGACAACAATTTGCGGTTCCTAATTTCTTGACACCACGTGTTTTTAATGTGCGTTTATCTATGAGACTGTAGCAGTCATAAATTCTTTTAAAACACCAATTACATAATCCACCTCTTCCTTGGTATTATATCTGGAAAAAGAAAAACGAACACTTGGTTTTTTTAGGTCTTCCTCACTTAAAATTTCACGGAGCACATGAGAACCTTTATCACTTCCGCTCTGACAAGCGCTACCTTTTGAACAGGCAATACCTTTCATATCCAACTGGAAAAGTAACAGTATCGCTTTTTCCCGAGAAATAGGCAAACATACATTAAGAAGCGTATACGTACTTTTAGAAGGATCATAACAACTTCCATTTAATTTTAGATTAGGGAATTGACTGGTAAGACGTTGTGCAAAATACATTTTAAGATCAGAAATATAGGCACGCTCTTCCTCCAATTGATCATAAGAATATTGCAAGGCAGTTTCCAGCCCTACTATATTGTGTACACCTTCAGTACCAGCGCGTAAACCACGTTCCTGAGCTCCTCCAACAATTAATGGTTTTAAACCACTGTTTTTACGAACAAATGTAAATCCTACTCCTTTGGGACCATGAAATTTATGGGCACTTACGGCAATAAAGTCCAGAGGTATTTCTTGGAGATCTATTTCAAAATGACCCACACTTTGAACCATATCGGAGTGTATTAATGCTCCATGAGATTTACATAGTTTAGCAATATGAGCAATATCAATCATATTGCCTATTTCATTATTGACATGCATTAGACTCACCAAAGTCTTTACATCGCTTTCTTTCAATAAAGCTTCCAAATGTTTTTCATCTGGAGTTCCACAATCTTTAAGTTTTACATAAGTCACTTCTGCTCCAAAATGTTCTTCAACATATTCTGTCGCGTGTAAGACTGCGTGATGTTCAATAGGCGAAGTAATGACACGTTGTACCCCCAAATGTCTTACTGCGCTCTGAATAATAAGATTGTCAGCCTCGGTTCCGCCAGAAGTGAAAATAATTTCGCTAGCGCTAACATTAAGATATTTTGCGACAGTCTTTCTAGCATTTTCAATAAGACTTTTTGCCGAACGCCCATACGCATGAGTGGAAGAAGGATTTCCTGGAACATCCTTAAGAACCTCCATCATTCTGGAAATCACCTCTTCACGAAGTTGGGTGGTTGCTGCATTATCAAAATACACACTTCTCATGAATCTATATTTAGCAGGATTTGTAAAACAAATGTAGGTGAAAAATTTATTTTTCTATAACAGTACTATCGCTTCAATTCTAGTATTTTTACATTTTAGAAAAATGGAGATGAAAAAAATATTTTCCCTACTTTCCCTACTGGTTTTAGGGATTTCTTGTGATGACGGTGATATTATAGTAACTAATTTTGATTTTGAAGATCAAACCTTACAGCAGTGTTCTAATTTCGATTTTGTTTTCTTTACGATCAATCCTGAAACTAACGAAACACTAGCTTTACAACTAGATAGTAATCTGGATTTTTTATCCGATATCGGCACTACAATGTCTCAAATAAGCCCAACAACACCGCTTGTTTATCGTCGTTTTGATGAAATAGTGACCCCAGACTACTTCTGTAATCCTATCCCACCCGCAACCCCGCTTGTTACTGAAGAATTTGTTAGTACCTCTGGAGATGTGAGATTGGTAACTATGGCAATTCAAGATGATAATGATGGTATTCCGGCAAGATTAGAAGGTGCCGTATTTGATGAAGCAGGCCTACTAGATCTAGAAGCATCTCAAGATACGGATGAAGATGGTATAATTGATGCTTTAGATTTTGATGATGATGGTGATAATGTACCTACAGCAATAGAAATCATAGGCCTTGTCTTCAATGATCAAGGAGATGATGATCCTGATAATGACACTATAGATATGGACAATTCTCCAAATACAGACAGGGATTTTCCCAATGGAGACGATATTTTGGATTACCTAGATGATGATGATGATGGCGATGGAGTGCTTACACGAAATGAAGATGTAAATGGTAACTTAAATCCCACAGATGATCGTACTGATGAAAATTCCGGTCTTGATGATTATTTAAATCCTAACGTAAATGTTACTACTATAGTTGATGCATTTAGGGAACATTCTTACTTCATGCAAGATATTAATCTTACCGTATTTTTGGAAAATTTAGATTTCAGAAATGATAGTAATGAGGAAGTCATAAGAGATATCACTGAAATTAATTTTGGCAGCTTGAATAATTTCCAAACTATAGAAATTCTACTTACTCCTGATTTTAATTAAGGTTTTTTTTTCTGAAATATGCGTACTTCGGTTGCGCCCTGACCATACTTTTGATAGTCTGCATCATAAAAATCCAGATGAGTATAGCGTTTAAATAAAAATTCCAATTCAGAACGTAAAACACCACCACCTATACCATGTATAAAAACTACCCTTAGTATCTTTTTCTGGATCGCAAATTCCAATTGTCGTCTTGCCGTATCTAGTTGTAAATTGAGCATTTCGTGGTTTGACATCGATCTATATGAAGTCGTAAGTTGATGAATATGTAAATCTACCTCAAGTGCTGGTGGTATTTTTTTGTTTGATTTAGAGATTACAGGTTTCTTCTTTTTATCATCTTCCTTCATTTTGGAAATAACGGTAACATCAGGAATCTTATTAAGGTCAAAACTTGCTAATGGTATAATTTCACTTTCGTGAAAACGTAATTGAAATCCATCTTTTGTTTCTATATAAACTTGAGATTGTTCAATCTTAATAACCCTACCTGTAAGGTTTTCATCAATAACCTGAACTAAAGAATCTATAGTAAACGACACGAAAAATATTAAGATTAAAGTAAAATATCTATAATTAAATAAGAAACTCAAATATAATCATATATTTGAGTTAAAATGTTTATCTTTATCCTGAGTAAATTGTATATATTATTATGAAAAGAACATTAGCACTAGTGCTTCTAGCCCTAAGCACAGGTGTTTATGCACAGTTGTACGTCAGCCCCACGACAACAGATGGATCTTACGTTTATGTGAATGACACCTTTATTTATGTAGAAAACGATGTAAATCTCGTTACAAATTCTACGGCCATAAGTACTACAACCAACAGATTTCCTAATATCATATTACGGAATCAAGCACAATTACTTCAAGGTAATGGTGTAAGTCAAGACAATGATGGATCAGGAGATCTTTCTGTATATCAGGAAGGTACGCATTTTTCCACAGAGTATAATTTTTGGCATTCTCCCGTGGGAATTGCCCAAGATACAGAAAGCGGTAGTCTTGCTACCCTAGCTTCTGGGAATACGCATTTTGCTTTTAGGCCATCAGGTCAAAATCTTTTTGTTCCAGTAACCCAAGGAAGAAGTAATGAGGCTTTAATCATGCCCACAAATGCATTTGATGGCGCAACCTCTAATGGAGGAAACCTAAGTATTGCATCTTTTTGGTTATTTAAATTTGACGGTATGGGAGGCAATGCCACAGCAAACTTTATACCTGTTCAAGATTCTGGAATAGCAGAAGTAGGCTATGGTTTTACGATGAAAGGAGTTAATGGAACAGATAATACTACTGTAAATGGTATTCAAAATAATCCTGGAGGTAATCAACGGTATGATTTCAGAGGAAGACCCAATAATGGAACAATTACTGTACCTATCATACCTAATTCTAGTGTGTTAACAGGTAACCCTTACCCCTCTGCATTTGATCTATCCTACTTTTTGCTGGAAAATTCGATTTCAGGAAATATGAATTTTCCGGATGGAAATGGAGATATCGTTTCTATCAATGGTAGAAATACCTTGGATGGCACAGCATATTTTTGGGATCAAGGAGCTGTAGGCTCTCATTTTATTGAAGAGTATCAAGGAGGATATGGAACCTTTACCCCAGTAGATCTAGCTTCTTCTGGAATGTATGTGCCAGCTACCTTTACCATGTTTGATGAAAACGGAGATGTTACTGGCGGTTCTGTAGGAAATGGAGCAAATGTTCAACGTAGATTTTCTCCAATAGGACAAGGTTTCTTTGTAAGATCAACGACTACTCCATCAAATTCAGATTTTGTAATTAGAAATGACCATCGGGCTTTTGTAAGGGAAGGTGCGACTACATTTTCTCAATTTAGAAATTCTGAAGGAGTAACAAACAATTCTTCAAATCAAAATGCTTGGAGCATTTGGGAGAGTCAATCTGATACCACCGCTCAAAATGATTCCAATGAAAATGATATTATAGGGGTGGGCATAAGCTATAATACTAGTGATTTTAATCCTATATCCCATTTACGTATCAATACAGAAATAGACAATACATACACAAGACAACTAGCCGTAGGATTTCATGAAAATGCCAGTGAAAATCTTGATATAGCGATGGATGGTCAAACTTTAAGTGTGTTAAGCGCAGATGTAAGTTTTGTTATAGAAAACGAAGCAGATTACGTTATTAATATGATAGCCTCTCATAAAGGTAATAAATTACCTTTAAAAGTAACTGCTGGATTTCAAACATCTGTTATCTTTTACGTAGAAAGTTTTCACGATTTTGATCATGATGAAGTTTATATCTTAGATTCAACTACTGGAATCTATCATGATATAGTTAATAACAAAGCCGAGTTTATACTCCCGGAAGGAGTATATGAAGATCGTTTCTTTGTTGTTTTTGAGAAAGACGGTAAATATGACGACAAAAAAGACCTTAATAATGTCTATGTCTCTAGCGCAAGTATTAAAAACGCAAATGTTAAACGTCAAATAGAAGTTTTTAATTCCATTCAAGCAAAACAAAATAATGTAAGTAAGACATTAGAAATTTTAAACCCACAACAGGCTGATATCACAGGTGTTGAACTATTTGATGTTTCCGGGAAATTAATCTTCACTAATGGTCAAATGGGAAATAATCCTTCTTATACATTTCCTACACAAAACTTAAGCACTGGAGTCTACATTTTAAGAATCCAAACACAAAGCGGTTTAACAAAATCTAGAAAGCTTAGCATCAACAATTAATACGATAATCATTTGTGGAAAAATATATGTTGCCCTGCCTAAACAAAAAACTCTTTGGAGTTGATTGTTTAGGTTGTGGTATTCAACGTGCAACTGCATTGCTTTTTAAAGGTGATTTTGTTGCGGCTTTTCATATGTATCCGGCAATTTATCCATTACTTCTATTATTAGGATATTTACTCATTAATCAGTTTTTCTCCTTAAAGCACGCAAATTTTGTTATTCCATTTTTGAGTATATTCACCCTATTAACAATTATTATAAGTTATATTATAAAAATGACTCACAACTAACCTCTTAATTAATTATGGAAAAACATAAATTACCTAATGTCACGATATCTTTAGTTTTAGGAATAGTATCATTCATCGCTTGTTGTTGTTCTTCAGGTATTGGAGGTGTTATCTTATCAGGTATCGCTTTAGTCTTGGCAAATAAAGATAATAAAACTCTTACAGAAGCTGAAAATCCTGAGATTTATGAAAATGCGGGACAATTAAAAACTGCACGTATTATTGCTATTATTGGTTTAGCACTAGGAGCAATCATATTGATTGGATCTATCATCTGGATTATTACGCTTGGTGGATGGAGTGAATATCAAGAGTGGCAACAAGGAATACTGGAACAGTATGGAGCATAGATAATGTACTTGTTTCTTATAAAGCAGAAAGCGCCTTGGAATAGGCGCTTTTCTTATATATATTAATATA
>CAZPTJ010000026.1:0-4318 GCA_964589085.1 uncultured Flavobacteriaceae bacterium
TAAAACCTCATTTAGTGATTTGTGATTTAAAATTAAAACATGACTATCGAACAAAAGAATAGTATAAGAATCTTTGCCCCTGCCACCGTTGCCAATGTCAACTGTGGTTTTGATGCCCTGGGTTTTGCTCTGGAAGGTATAGGTGATGAAATGGTATTTCAAAAAACGACAAAACCTGGTGTGCAGATCACAGCAATTACAGGTGCAGACCTGCCTATGAATCCAGAAGCTAATGTTGCAGGTGTAGCGGCTATGGCTATGCTCAAAGGGATAGGTGCCGATTTTGGAATAACTATGGAAATCCATAAAAAAATACGTAGTGGCAGCGGTATAGGAAGCAGTGCCGCAAGTGCTGCCGGAGCTGTATATGGACTTAATCAGTTTCTGGAAAATCCTTTGAATAATTTGGAGCTTACCCAATATGCTATGGAAGGAGAAGCTCTTGCCAGCGGCAATCCTCATGCCGATAATGTTGCGCCTTGCCTTTATGGTGGGATTACTTTAATAACTGGGTATCATCCTTTACACATAGCTTCCTTGCCTATCCCCGATCAGGTGTATGTAGGTATTTTACATCCACATATTAAAATAGCTACAAAAGAGGCACGTGCTATTTTACCAGAAAAAATTCCACTTACAGAGGCCATTGCACAAGCGCAGTATCTTTCAGGTTTTGTAATCGCTTTATATCAAAACGATAAAGCGCTTTTAGAAAAGAGCATTCAGGATGTTTTGATAACCCCATATCGCAAACAGCTTATCCCTCACTTTGACACTGTAAAAGAAATTGCTTCTGAAAAACAATGTTTTGCATTTGGTATTTCGGGTAGTGGGCCAAGTCTTTTTGCTTTTGCACATCAAAAAGAACATATAGATAACTACCTCAAGGCTTCTCAAATTTTTTATGCAACCAAAGACTTAAAAGTAGATACTTATTCTTCAAAAATAAACCCTACAGGCTGCGCTGTGATTTAACCCGATAATATGAACTATTATAGCTTATATACTAAGACACATACGGTATCTTTTGATAAAGCCGTAATACAAGGTATCGCCCCTGATAAAGGACTTTATTTCCCTGAATATATCCCCCGCCTGGAGGATTCTTTTTGGAATACTTTAGAAAAGTATTCTCATACTGAAATTGCGTTTCGCCTCTTACAACCATTTGTAGGCGATACAATAGATGCTAAAACATTAAAAGAAATTATAGACGATGTCTTGTCTTTCGAATTTCCTTTAGTTGCTATAGAAGATCAAATAAGTACGCTGGAATTGTTTCATGGACCAACCTTAGCTTTTAAAGATGTAGGTGCTCGGTTTATGGCGCGATGTCTGGGTTATTTTTTAGCACAACGTAAGCAACAAAAAGAGGTTACAGTACTCGTAGCAACCAGTGGTGATACTGGAGGTGCCGTAGCACGAGGGTTTTACAAAATCCCGGGGATCAAAGTGGTCATTTTATATCCTTCGGGAAAAGTAAGTGATATCCAAGAAAAGCAGTTGACCACTCTAGGTGAAAATATTACAGCTCTTGAAGTTCAGGGAACCTTTGACGATTGTCAGGCTATGGTCAAAAAAGCTTTTTTAGATTCTGAAATCACAGCACAAAAACAACTTACTTCGGCCAATAGTATTAATGTAGCCCGTTGGTTACCGCAATCATTATACTATGTATTTGCCTATCGGCAATTAAAAACAAGGAATCAACCTATTGCTTTTTCTGTCCCCAGTGGAAATTTTGGAAATATTTGTGCAGGAATAGTAGCTTATCAAATGGGATTGCCTGTACAGCGATTTATTGCTTCGGTTAACAGTAATACCACGATCCCCAGGTTTATGACTACTGGAAAATATATTCCACGCCCTACGATACCTACCTTAAGTAATGCGATGGATGTGAGTGATCCCAGTAATTTTATTCGTGTTCTGGAGTTATTTGAAAATGACAGGAAGTTGCTTTCGCAAAAGCTAAGTAGTTATTCGTATTGTGACAAGGCTACACGACAGGTTATGCACCAGCTTTATACAGATCATAATTATGTTGCAGATCCTCATGGCGCAGTCGCTTACCTTGGTCTCAAAGCATATTTGCAACAACATCCCGAAGCTTATGGTGTTTTTCTGGAAACTGCACATCCCGTAAAGTTCTTACCCACAGTGCAAGCTGTTGTAGGAGAAATCAAAACATTACCTGAGCAAATAAAAGGGCTTATTGACAAGGAAAAAAGGGCAATTCCTATTGTAGATTATAATGACCTTAAAACTTTTCTTTTACATTGAGCTTAACATAATTGTATAGAAAGCATATTATATTACATATGCTAATCAATACTATTATTATGAATACATCATCTTCAGGTCTAAATCGTCGTAAGTTTATTAAAACTGCATCTCTTGCCACTGTTGGAACAATAGGTTTAACAAGTGTTACCGCAATGTGTACTCCGGCTACAAATATGCAAGAAGATTTAATTAATGTCGTTGGACCAAAATCAGGATATTCACCACAAATAGGGACGCTCGTTTCTATGATGAACTGGATGCGTAATGTAGTTGTAAATCAAGTTGAAGGTCTAGATCAGAAACAGCTAGATTTTTTACTAGATGATGAAGCAAATACTATAGGCGCTATGTTATTACATCTTGCCGCGACAGAACGATTTTATCAAATTCACACATTAGAAGGAAAGTCATGGGGAAGTTGGTCAAATGCAGATAAAAAACGCTGGAATGTAGCATCAGGTTTGGGAGACAAAGCTCGTAAACAAATCAAAGATCAGGAATTAAGTTACTATTTGGATGCACTGGACGAAGTACGATCTCACACCCTAAAAGAACTTGCAAATCGAGATGATGAATGGCTCTTAAAAGTAGATCAGGATTGGTTTTGGGGACCTACAAATGCGTATTGTAAATGGTTCCATGTTGTAGAACATGAGTCTAATCATAACGGCCAAATCAAATTGATTAAAAGCAGAATACCAAATAGTTGATGGGAAATTCCATATTTTTTCCTAAATTTCATAAGTAATACAACTTTCTGTACCCCTAATACTGTTTTTACTAATTTATTCCACTTTATACGTATAAGGAAAGGTGCTATGTATGGAAACCAGTCATTTTATGAAATTATATTTTTTAATTGTCAATTGCTTCGTAATATCTCTGCTATCTGCACAGGAAAAACCGGTATTTGAAAAAGCACAATATGTCCACCAGGGTAAAACATTACACTATCGCATTTTAAAACCTGTAGATTTTGATCCCAGCCAAAAATATCCATTACATCTTTTTTTACACGGTGCAGGAGAACGTGGCAGTGATAATGAAGCACAACTTGTGCATGGTAGTTCCCTCTTTATAGAGCAAAGTGCAAAATTCCCAGCTGTTGTGATTTTTCCACAATGTCCGGAAGATGATTATTGGGCACAAATCAGTTATAGTAGGAATGAACAAACGGGTGAAAACCAATTTGGCTTTCCTGAAAGTAGTAGTCCTGGCTGGGCAATGGATGCCGTAATCGCTCTATTACAGGTCCAATTGCAAGAGAACTATATAGACAAGCGCCGCATATATCTCAGTGGGCTCTCCATGGGAGGTATGGGAACTTTTGAACTTCTTGCTCGACAACCTGATGTATTTGCAGCAGCTACTCCAATTTGCGGAGGAACCAATATTCAAAATATAAAAATCTGGGCGCACAATCTACCACTATGGATTTTTCATGGGGATGAAGACAATGTTGTTCCTGCCCGATATTCTAAAGTTGTTGTTGAAGCTTTAATACGACAGGGTATTGAACCACGATTTTCATTATATCCAGGAGTAGGACATAATAGCTGGGACAATGCCTTTAGTGAACCCGATTTATTTTCATGGATATATAATCATCGTAAATCCCAATAACATGAAGCTTCAAAAAAAAATTACTTTTTATATTTTTCTCATAAGTATCCTACAAACAATGACCGCACAGGAATGGAATCCATTTAGTGAAGAAGTACTTATCAAGCGTTTTGCTGAGGCAAATGAACAATTAGGACTACCTGAAGATGATGAACAACGTGTTGTCTTTATGGGAAATTCTATTACAGAAGGCTGGTCGCAGAGCAACCCTTCCTTTTGGAAAGATCATCCCAATTTTATTAATCGTGGTGTAAGTGGACAAACCACACCACAAATGTTACTAAGGTTTAGAACAGATGTTATCGCACTATATCCAAAAGTGGTTGTTATTCTTGCAGGCACCAATGATATTGCGGGAAATACAGGGGTAACTTCTGAAGAAACTATTGCAAATAATATTTTCACTATG
>CAZPTJ010000026.1:4418-18466 GCA_964589085.1 uncultured Flavobacteriaceae bacterium
TTAATTAACAAATATGAAAATAGATTAATACCGTATGAATAATAAAAAACTAGAAAAAATACTGAAGACCTTTATAGGTCATATAGATGGAAGTCCCGGACATTGGAATTTCACCATAGATGAGGTTCGTATTATTTGCCTTACGGATGAGCTTCATAACCGTATGCGCTTTATCGCCCCCATCGAAGAGGTGAAAAACATGAATGAAGATGATCTTTTAAAATGCCTGGAAGCCAATTTTCATACTGCTCTGGATATCAAATATGCTATTTCTGACGATGTACTATGGGCAGCATTTCTTCACCCCTTAAAAGAATTAACTTCTTTTCAGGTGAAGGATGCTTTACAACAAATCTATGCAGCTGTAGCAACCTATGGAGGATCCTATAGTAGTAGTAACTTATATTTCCCTACGCAACAGGATCGAAAAAATAGAATGAATTAATGCCAATTTAAAGTTTATATAATCGACTTTTCGATCCCTATTTAATACCTTTGCCGCACTTAAAAAAAGAAGAATGAAGAATACTGCTTTAACTGCTGTACACGAGGCCTTAGGTGCAAAAATGGTTCCATTTGCAGGATATAATATGCCTGTGTCATATGAGGGAGTAAATATAGAACATGAAACCGTACGTAAGGGTGTAGGTGTTTTTGATGTTTCTCATATGGGAGAATTTCTTATCAATGGTGATGGAGCTATGGATTTACTGCAGCGTATCTGTTCTAATGATATTTCAAAAATAGGAGTTGGTGGTGCTCAATACAATTGTTTACCTAATGAAGATGGCGGTATTGTAGATGATCTTATTGTTTATCGCATACGCGAAAAAGAATATCTGGCAGTTGTAAATGCTTCAAACATTGAAAAAGACTGGGCGTGGTTTAATAAACACAACAGTTATGATGCTGAATTAAAAAATATCTCGGAAGATTTTTCTTTATTGGCCATTCAAGGTCCTAAGGCGGCAGAAGCCATACAATCTCTGACTGATGTTGACCTCTCCTCTATCAAGTTTTACACCTTTGAAGTAGCCCCTTTTGCCGGAGCAGATCATGTAATCATCAGTGCTACAGGATACACCGGTAGTGGCGGTTTTGAAATTTATTGTCATAATAAGGATGTGGAAACGATATGGAATAAAGTATTTGAAGCCGGAGCAGATTGGGATATTAAACCTATTGGACTTGCGGCAAGAGACACCTTACGTTTGGAAATGGGATATTGCCTATATGGTAATGATATTAATGATACCACATCGCCTATTGAAGCTGGTCTAGGTTGGGTAACCAAGTTTACTAAGGATTTTGTGAATTCAGAAAATCTTCAAACGCAGAAAGAAAATGGTGTGGAACGAAAATTAGTTGGTTTTGAATTGGAAGGTAAAGGAATCCCAAGACAAGGGTATGCTATTGTTAATGATGCAGGAGAACAGATAGGAGAAGTAACCTCAGGAACGATGGGGCCGTCTGTAGAAAAGGGAATTGGCTTAGGTTACGTAGCTATTGATCACGCTAAAAAAGATAGTACTATACATATCCAAATACGTAAGAAAACAGTACCCGCTACTATAGTTAGACCTCCATTCTACAAAGGCTAATACAACTTAAATATCAAATCAAAAATTCCAGATTTCAAATCGCATTTATGTATGTTGAAATTTGGGATTTGTTTTTTATAAAAATTGAGTTATCGCTTATAAAAAATCAAAAGATAAGATTCTGATTTTTGGAGCTTCCGGTTTTATCGGAGGGGCACTCTATAGGGAGTTATATCGTTATTATGACACCTATGGCACTTATCATACAGGTAAAATATATTCTGATAACAAGCATTTCCGTCGTTTCAATCTGGAAACAGATGATGCTTTTGAATTGCTGAAAGAGATACGTCCATCAGTTATAATTTCGGCCTTGAGAGGCCCGTTTGAAGCACAAGTTGAAGCACATCAACTCATAGTTGAATATGCTGCACTTAGTAGATGCAGAGTCATCTTATTATCAAGTGCCAACGTTTTTGATGCCTTCTCTCATTATCCAAGTTATGAGTTTGACAAAACACTTTCTGAAAGTATTTATGGGAAACTTAAAATACGTTGCGAAAATCTGTTGATGCGTAATTTACCTGAAAAGCAATACGCTATTTGTCGTTTGCCTATGGTTTTTGGTGTGCAATCTCCACGCCTACGCGAAATCAAACAACATATTTTACTTCAGGAACCCATTGAGGTTTTCCCTCATTTGATTATTAATACAACGACAGATCATAAACTGAGTCAACAACTACACTATATTATCAATAGAAAAAAACACGGTATTTTTCATTTAGGAAGTGGTGATTTAATACATCATAAGGAGTTTATACATGAACTTGTCCATATGCTCGATTTAAAACTTAAGGCGCTGTATAAAAATGTATATACCAGTAATTTTGATCGTTATCTTGCCGTACTCCCTAAGGACAACAAGCTACCTAAACATTTAGCCATCACAAATGAAGAGGTAGTTGCAGGAAGTCAGAAACTATAAATTTTAGGTTAAAAAATTGAAATATACACTTTCGCGAAAGCGAAAATGCTTAAATTAAACGTATAAAATCTTATCCTATGAAACTTACTGATGCACAAATCGATGAACAATTAAAGGACTTACCAGATTGGGAATACGAAGACAATGCTATACACACAACACTGGAGTTTGAAAATTTCAAAGAAGTATTCTCAACAATGACGCGCATTGCTTTTGAGGCGGAAAGTATGAATCACCATCCGGAATGGCATAATGTCTATAATGAATTATCCATAAGTCTGACTACTCATGATGCTGGAGGTGTTACTGAAAATGATTTTAATCTTGCCTTTGCCATAGAAGATATTCTACAAGCATAAAGCACTTTGAAAAGTCTCGCTTTTTCTTAAATTTACGGCTTTAACAGAAACGACCTATGGGAAGAGCATTTGAATTTAGAAAAGCACGTAAAATGAAACGTTGGAGCGCCATGTCTAAGGCGTTCACACGTATTGGTAAAGATATTGTCATGGCCGTAAAAGAAGGCGGTGCCGATCCAGATAGTAACTCTCGCTTACGTGCTGTTATTCAAAATGCCAAGAGTGTCAATATGCCCAAAGACAATGTAGAACGTGCTATAAAACGTGCTTCAGATAAAAGTCTTGGTGATTTTAAAGAGGTACTCTTTGAAGGCTATGCGCCTCATGGTATCGCCATCTTGATAGAAACCGCTACCGATAATAATACACGCACCGTTGCAAACGTTAGATCATATTTTAATAAATGTGATGGGAATTTAGGCACCTCAGGATCGGTATCTTTTATGTTTGATCACACCTGTACTTTTCGTGTAAATGCAGAAGAACAGGATGTTGAAGAAATTGAATTAGAATTTATTGACTTTGGCGCAGAAGAAGTATTCCAAGATGATGAAGGTATTCATATCTATGCTCCATTTGAAAGTTTTGGAGCGATTCAGGGAGCTCTAGAAGAGCGAAGTATAGAGATTCTATCTTCAGGATTTGATCGCATTCCTCAAGTTACTAAAAAACTAACTGCAGAACAGGAAGCAGATGTTAACAAGTTGCTAGAAAAGATTGAAGAGGATGATGATGTTCAAAATGTATTCCATACTATGGAAGCTTCTGAAGAAGAAGGATAGTCTCCGTTACATACATTTAAATTAAATTTCCTAACAGCGGTTTTGTTTTTAAATCAATCAAGGTTGGAAACTGTTGTACTCTAAATTCATGAATATTGATACATACTAGTTGCATGGTTATCATATATTGATGAGCTTTGACCTATCTGATTCGTTTAATTAGAAGGACATCATCCTATTTATATTAATTTTAGTAAATAATGTATGGACGCAACCTTTCTTATATTTTACGTCTTTATGATATACCAATACACTGCTTTATGAAAAAAATACTACTCTTTACATTAATAGCTTGCTCCTTTCAATCCTTTTCACAAATAACTATTGATGAGAGTTTAACAGCTGAAGAACTTATCGAAACTATTTTTCTGGACAATACCGTTACCGATGTTTCAAATATTATACAATCTACCGGGACTGATTTTAATGATGTTAATGGCATTGCTGCTTTCACTAGTGATGGAACCGATTTTCTTAGTTCGGGAATAATTCTTTCTACAGGAGGTGCTGCATTTGCACCGGGACCCAACTTGGATATTCAAAATAATGGAAGTAATGGTTGGCCAGGTGATGCAGACCTAGAAGCTTTTACGGGGATTACGGATACCAATAATGCATCTTTCATACAATTTGATTTTACCTCATTTGTGAATCAGGCGAGTTTTAATGTTGTCTTGGCAGCCGAAGAGTATGACCAGAACTTCGAATGCACCTTTGAAGATGCTTTTGCACTCATTATAACAGACAATGAAACGGGGCAATCTGAAAATATTGCATATATCCCGGGGACAGAAGATTTTATTTCTGTAACAAACATACATCCTGAAGTAACAGGACAATGTGATGCTATTAATGAAGAATTTTTTGATCGTTATAATTTTGAACCTTTTAATTCACAAATGGATGCGGCACTAAATTTTAATGGCCAAACAGTAGCTATGTCTATTGTTGCTGAGTTGATTGTTGGGCGCAGTTATACTTTAAAAATGGTAATAGGAGATAGCTTTGACACGGTTTTTGATAGTGCTATTTTTTTAGAAGGAGATTCCTTTGGGTTTCAGTTAAATCTTGGAGATAATCGTACCGTTCAAAATGGTAATGCTCCTTGTGGCAATACTATTGAAACTTTGGGCTTAGCTCAGAGTGAAGAAGTGACATATCAATGGTTTGAGTTAAATGCTGGAACAAACCTATTTGAAGTAGTACCAGATGAGACAAGCAGTACTTTAGATGTTCATCTTTCCGGGACGTATAGACTGGAAGTTACTGCTCCAAATAACACAGTGTTAAGTGATGAAGTTGTTGTTGAATTTGATAATGTGGTTACTTTTGGAACTCCTGAAAACATAGCCATTGAGGATGATGATAATGATGGGATTGCTATATTTGATTTAACGGTCAATGAAGCAACGATTCTCGATGCATTAGATCCAACAGATTTTATCGTTACCTATTATGAAACTTTAGAAGATGCACAGGCTGAAATTAATCCTATCGCTTCTCCTTCGTCTTATGTAAATATTGAAAATCCGCAAACTATTTATGTGGTTATTGATCCTCTAAATCTGGAATGTTCTGCAATAACTCAATTTACCATAGAAACAACAGTTTTGGGCATCGCTGATCTTAATGAAGAAGTATTTTCTGTATATCCAAATCCAGTCTCAGATATATTGCAAATTACAAATTCAAGTTCTTTGCAAACCGAAATTGAATTATATAATCTTCATGGACACAAAATAAAAAGTATAGAGCTTGCTGAGGCAATAACACAACAGATCAATGTTTCTAAACTGGCTTCCGGAATATACATTTTGCGTTTCATAAATGAAGAACAAACTATAGTTCGTAGAATCATAAAAAATTGACGGTTTTTAGTATATAATTCCTAAGCATCTATTGTCTTCTGTAACCCAGCTGTACAAGATCCAGTCTAATAGTTATGCCTGTAAAACTAAAAAAACGATTACGCCTTTTAGGAATTATGACTATCATCCTCACATTGATCGGTCTATTTGTTCTTCACAATGTTTTACCATACGCTATTATATCAAAGCACAATCGGGTTCCAACGGTACTTCCTGAGAAGTATGGACTTCAGGTTACGCCTGCCACATTTAAGGTAGCCGATAGTATTGTATTAAAAGGATATTATAGTTATCCAAAAGTTGCACAACCTAAAGGTATTATTATTCTCTTACACGGTATTGGAGGGGTTAAAGAACATTTTTATGAACTGGCAAAATCACTAGCAGATCATCAAATTGCCAGTGTACTTTATGATGCGCGAGCCCATGGAGAAAGTAATGGAGAATATGTAACCTATGGATTTCATGAAAAGTATGACGTTCAATTTATTGTTGATCAAATCAAACAAAAGCATCCTGAGCTTCCTATCGGGATTTGGGGAAATTCTATGGGCGGCGCTGTTGCATTGCAGGCCCTAGCTATAGGACCACAAATTGATTTCGGAATTATCGAAAGTACTTTTACTGACCTTAATCAAATTGTCTACGACTATCAGAAGCGATATGCTTTTGGTATTGGTTTTCGATTTGCGACAAACTATGCTTTAAAAAGAGCAGGTGAAATTGCACAATTTGATCCTAAACAAGTATCTCCTATACAGGCTGTAAAAACGATTGATCAGCCCATATTTATGTCCCATGGTACTGCAGACCCAAATATTAAATTTGAATATGGAAAAAAACTACACGAGCATTTAAAATCTCAGAATAAAGTCTTTTATCCAGTAGAAGGTGGTGGACATTTTGGTCTTTCTCAAAAAGGTGGAGAGGCATATAATAAGGCATTATTTGACTTTATTCAGAAGCAATTAAATTCTTCCAGCGATGCGGTCCTTGGCCAATTGTAAAATGATATGAAACTGATCTTCCATATTGGTATGCGTATTGTCTAAAAGAATAGCATCCCTAGCCTGAATTAGCGGCGAGTCTTTACGAGTGGAATCAATATGGTCTCGTTCTATAACATTTGCAAGGACATCTTTATAGATGATCTGATCTCCTCTTTCTAAAAGCTCTTCATAACGTCGTTGCGCTCTGGCTTCTGCCGTGGCGGTCATAAAAATCTTTAATTCAGCTTTAGGAAAAACTACAGTTCCAATATCACGACCATCCATGACAATTCCTTTGTCTTCACCCAGACGTTGTTGTTGCTCAACAAGTTTAGCACGAACTTCTGAAATCGCTGCAACTTTACTCACATAAGTAGATACTTCTAAGCTGCGTATTTCTCTGGCTACATTTTTTCCATTCAGACATACTTCAGCCATAAGAGCACCTTCCTCTCTCTCAAATAAAATAGTGATATCCGGTAGTTTTTCTATTAAAGATATACTGTCAAAAAAACCATCGGCTATTAATCCCTTTTGCATAGCAAATAGTGTTACTGCACGATACATCGCTCCAGTATCTACATAGATATATCCAAGCCAGTCTGCTAGCTGCTTAGCAACAGTACTCTTTCCTGTGGAAGAATGACCGTCTATGGCAATAACTATTTTTTTCACGAAAGTGATTTAGATTACTAAAGTAGGGTTTAGGGAGCAGATGCAAAAGTGCTAGAAATACTTTTTACGGCTTAGATCAATATTCAATCCGAAGAGGTTACTGGTGGCTGCGCTATTAAATCGAGCATAGGCATAGTTAAAACGCACCTTCCCTATTTTAACGCCAAAACCTGCACTAATCCCTGCAAAACTTCTTTGATTAAAAACACGTAACTCTGCATTACGTCTAAAATTATAACCCAATCTTATATTGAATCCTCCTCGTGGGAAAAGTTCAACACCCACTATGGCGTGTCTAATAACATTGTCAAAAAATCCAACATCTGCAGCCGATGTATTTCCATCCAAGTCAATCTCTGCCAGTGCAGGGTTTTCAAAAGCCACATTCCATAACTGTAGGTTTTCCAGGGTAAGATGCCAGCGTATAGGCACATTAGGAACAATTTGAGAAATCCCAGCATTAATCTCCAGCGGCAATTGCTCATTTGTTCCTGCAAAAGTGGTAAACTGTGTTCCAATATTACGTACTACTCCAGCAATATTAAGATCCCATTTTTCATAATTATAAATAAAACCTAAATCCACAGCACCTCCAAAAGAATTAAACTGTTCCAGTTGTGAGGTAATTAATTTTATGTTCGCTCCTATGTGAAAATCTGTATACGGGATATTATAAGCATACCCAATAGAAACCGCTGCTTCCTGACCACTAAAATCGCCTGTAGGATTTCCCTGTTCATCACGACCATCAAAAGTACCATAATTGATATACGTAATCCCTGCATGAATCACCTGCGTACGTCGATCCCACAAATAGGCATAAGACGCCGTGCCATAATTGATATCTGCCAGAAAATCTACATAGTTTACAGACAATTGATTATCCTGTCGAAAGTTAATCGTTGCCGGATTGTACAACCCAGAATCCGGATCATAATCATAATTGGTAATTATCCGACCTCCCAAAGCGGCTTGTCTGGGTGATGTAATTAAATTTAAAAATTGGTATGTTGCCCTTCCTCCTAATTGTGCAGAACACAGTGCAGCATAAAATAAAAAAATAAAAAGGCAAAATTTCTGCATAAAGCGTATTTAGTGCTCTAGTGGAAAACGCATACAAGTATACTATATTTTGTAGGTTTAGAAAATTAGACTGTTAAAGTGATCTCTCTGTCGATACGAAGGGCAATACCTTATAATTTCTTAGCATTTTTGACTTTTTGTTTGGTAAGCGCTAGCTCTAAAACTTCGCTCATATCAGAAACATAATGAAACTTCAATCCTTTCAGATAATCAGGGTTAATTTCTTCAATGTCACGCTTATTCTGTTCACAAAGTAAGATTTCCTTAATTCGGGCTCGTTTTGCAGCAAGTATTTTCTCCTTGATTCCTCCCACGGGTAATACCTTTCCTCGTAGGGTAATTTCTCCGGTCATAGCAATACTTTTTTTCACTTTACGTTGCGTAAACAAAGACACTAAAGATGTTAACATCGTTATACCTGCGCTTGGGCCATCTTTGGGAGTTGCTCCTTCAGGAACATGGATATGGACATTGTACATATCGAATATCTCAGATTTCAGACCTAATTCAGAAGCGTTAGCCTTAATATATTCCATGGCAATGGTTGCACTTTCCTTCATCACCTTACCTAAATTACCAGTAATCGTAAGTGCTCCTTTCCCTTTGGACAGTGCCGACTCGATAAACAATATATCACCTCCTACACGTGTCCAAGCCAAACCAGTCACAACACCTGCAACATCATTATTTTCATACTTATCACGCTCTAGCCTTGGTGGGCCAAGGATTTCAACAATATCAGAATTACTAATCTTGACATTATATTCTTCTTCCATTGCAATATTCTTGGCCGCATAACGTACCATTTTTGCAATTTGTTTTTCCAATCCACGAACGCCTGACTCACGGGTATACCCTTCTACAATTTTTTCTAATTGAGGTTTCCCAATTTTTAGTTGACTTTTATTGAGTCCGTGTTCTTCTAGTTGCTTATTCAGTAAATGTTGCTTTGCAATTTCGACCTTTTCTTCAATGGTATAACCAGTAACATTGATGATCTCCATACGATCTCGTAAGGCTGGTTGTATCGTATTTAAACTATTGGATGTTGCAATAAACATCACTTTAGACAAGTCAAACCCCATCTCCAGGAAGTTATCGTAGAATTCACTATTCTGCTCAGGATCCAAAACTTCCAGCATTGCAGATGAAGGATCTCCCTGATGACCACTGCTTAATTTATCTATTTCATCGAGTACAAAAACGGGATTACTGGTTCCTGCCTTTTTAAGGCTTTGCAATATCCGACCTGGCATAGCGCCTATATATGTTTTACGATGTCCACGTATTTCTGCTTCATCTCGTAAACCACCCAAACTCATGCGTACATACTCTCTCCCTAATGCCTCAGCAACAGACTTTCCTAAAGACGTCTTTCCAACACCAGGAGGTCCATATAAACAAAGGATAGGGGATTTCATATCATTACGCAATTTCAGAACCGCCAGATACTCAACAATTCGTCGTTTAACATCATCAAGACCATAATGGTCACGATCTAATATTTTCTTGGCGCGTTTTAAATCAAATTGATCTTTACTAAACTCATTCCATGGAAGTTCTAGAAATAAATCCAGGTAGTTGCGCTGTATACTATACTCCGCAACTTGTGGATTCATGCGTTGCATTTTTGCCAATTCTTTATTAAAATGCTTGGCAACTTTTTCATCCCATTGTTTAGTTTTTGCCCGTGCACGCATCTCCTCGAGTTCATCCTCAGAAGAAACACCTCCAAGTTCTTCTTGGATGGTTTTCATTTGTTGATGTAGGAAATACTCTCGCTGCTGTTGATTAAGATCACTCTGTACTTTGCTTTGGATATCATTTCTAAGCTCCAGTTTCTGACGCTCCATATCCATATACTTAAGCGTTTCTAACGCTTGCTTTTTCAATTCTGAAACTTCGAGTAGTTTTTGTTTCTCGGCTACGGTAAGATTCATATTAGAACTTACGAAGTTGATCAGAAAAGAATTACTCTCAATATTTTTAATAGCAAAAGAAGCCTCACTAGGAATATTAGGAGATTCCTGAATAATACGTAATGCGAGTTCTTTAATGGATTCTATAATTGCTAAAAACTCCTTACTCTTCTGACTAGGTCTTTTCTCTGCAAATGGTTCTACCGTCGCCTTCAGATATGGTTGATCTGAAACCACTTCCCCAACACGGAACCGTTTCTTTCCTTGGATAATTACTGTAACATTACCATCAGGCATTTTAAGTACTCTTAAGATTCGGGCTACGACACCTACTGGGTGTAAATCTTGAATATCAGGATTCTCTATATCTTCATCCTGTTGCGCAACTACACCGACAACTTTCCCACCTTTATTAGCCTCGTTAATCAATGCAATAGAGGTATCTCTTCCCGCAGAAATTGGGATAACCACTCCTGGAAACAATACCGTATTACGTAACGGTAGGATTGGAAGAACTTCGGGTAATTCTTCTTTATTAATAGCCTCTTCATCTTCCGGTGTCATTAAAGGAATCAACTCTGCATCACCATCAAACTCCTGCAATGACAATCTGTCAAGCGTTGTAAATTTTGTTTTTGCCATATTATATATACGTCACAATGTCATTATAAATTATACCTCCTATGGGTTAAATCTATCATAAATAATGGAATACCTCCTGAATACAGTCATTCAAACATATTCTCAATATACCTTAGACAATTCTTATGCCACGAGATGATATGTCTGAACTCAATACTTCATAAACTAATTTTAATGCAGAAGTGTAACAATTAAAAAAAGTTGGTATCCTTATAACAGATTTGAGTACAAGTGACCATGACTAACCATCATATCGACCAACTTATTCCACTTTGCAAAAAGGGCAACCAAAATGCTCAGCTGGAAGTTTACAATCGCTATTATAAAGCGATGTATAACACCTCCTTACGTATCGTTAAGGATACGGCCGAAGCAGAAGATGTGATGCAGGAAGCTTTTTTAAATGCTTTTACAAAGTTAGATAGTTTTAAAGGAGATGCATCATTTGGAAGTTGGTTAAAACGTATTGTCGTCAATAATAGTCTTAATAGCTATCAAAAAAAAAGACGCTTAGCAGAAACAGGGCTTGATGATCATATACACAAAATAGAAGATGGTGATGGCATTGCAGAACTTGATATAGCATCAATCAAAGTTCAGGAGATTAAAAGCGCTATGGATGACCTAAAAGACAATTACCGATTATCCCTATCACTTCATTTAATTGAAGGGTATGATTATGAAGAAATGAGTCAGATAATGAATATAAGTTATGCAAACTGCCGCACTATGGTATCCCGTGCAAAGGAGAGTTTACGTAAAAAATTGAATATGTCATGAAGGAAGACAAAATAGAAGATTTATTTAAGGAACTAGAAGGTAGATTTGATACAGAAGAACCCCGTGTCGATCATCGCAATCGTTTCCTTGATAAACTACAACAAAAGGAATCAAAAAAATTAAGACGCCTGCAATGGTGGAAACCTTTATCAATTGCTGCTAGTGTCATTATTATAATAGCAGTTGCGCTTACGCGAAATAATACTCCCGAACTAAAGGATCTTGCAGACATTTCTCCAGAAATGGAAAAAACTCAGGAATTCTTTACCGCGACCATTAGCAAAGAGCTTTTTGAAATACAGGAAAAAGCAACTCCAGCTACACAACAGTTGATCGACGATGCTATTGTAAGATTAGAGGCTTTAGAAAACGAATACATGAATCTCAAAAATGATCTGACCCATAGCGGTGAAGATAAAAGAGTAATCTATGCCATGATCGACAACTTTCAAAACAGGATTAATCTTTTACAGCAAGTATTAGAACAGATAGACGCCATAAACACACTAAATACATTACAATCTTCTGCTTTATAGCAGATCAAATTAATTAAAAAATGAAAACAAAAATTTACACACTTCTTGTAGCTTTAGTCGTTGCTCCAGCCCTTGTTCTTGCCAGTAATGGCTTTGGTAAGGGTAAATACACTAAGGAAAAGAAAATCAAAAAAGAATACACTGTTAACTCCAATGCACTACTTAAAATAGACAATAGTTATGGAAATGTCAATGTTGTTTCTTGGGGAGAAAATCGCGTTGTCATTGAAGTTACCGTACAAACCAATGGAAATAACGAAGAAAAAGTACAGAAAAAACTGGATGAGATCGATGTAGACTTTGCTGGAAGTGCCTCTTTGGTCAGTGCCAAAACAAGATTTAGTCGTTCCAATAATTCTTGGTGGAAAGGATGGAAGAGCAGTAAAGTAAGTATGCAGGTTAATTATGAAATCAAAGTTCCTGCTTCAAATAGTGTCGACCTTAATAATGATTATGGTGGGATTTCATTGAACAAAATTAATGGTAATGCGACCATAACCTGCGATTATGGCAAGTTGACTATAGGAGAATTAAATGGTGATAATAACCACCTCAACTTTGATTATACAAATAACTCTACTATTGAGTATATGAAAGGTGGAAAAATTGTTGCCGATTATTCTTCATTTAATCTGGAAAAAGGCGGTAATATTGAACTTAATGCTGACTACACAAAATCCGAATTTGGTGAAATTCAGAATTTGGATTATAGCTGTGACTATGGATCACTCCACACGGGATCTTCTAATAATATTACAGGACAAGGAGATTACTTATCAACAAAACTTGGAAGAGTGAATGGTAACCTTCGTCTCGATGCGGATTATGGTTCCATTCGCGTACAAGAACTAGGCGCTTCTGCAGGTAATGTGAATATTGAGAGTGATTATACCGGCATTAAGATAGGATACAATCCTAATTTCAATTTCACTTTTAACATTAGTCTTGAATACGCCGGATTGAGTGGAAAAGATGATCTGGAATTCACAAAACAACGCGTAAAATCTTCAGACAAATATTATGAAGGCTATCACGGTAGTTCTTCAGCATCAAGCAATATCAACATCAACTCTGAATATGGAGGAGTATCATTAACAAAAATTTAAAAATCAACAATCATGAAACAATTAATCGTATTAGGTTTAATCGCCTTAACTACCCTACCCCTACAAGCTCAATGGGGTAAAAAAGTAAAAGGAAACGGAGAAGTAACTACAATCACCAGAGAAGTAGGTGATTATGATCAGGTCAATGTTGGAGGTTTTTTTGATGTAGAATTAGTCTATGGTGATGAAGGAGCAATTACCATCAAAGGAGAATCTAACCTTTTAGAATATCTTATAACGGAAGTAAAGAACGGTGCACTTAAAGTAAAAGTAAAAAAAGGGGTTAATCTTAAACCAAGTAATTATAAAACAATTCAAGTTACCGTTCCCTTCAGAGACTTGGATGCCGTAACACTAGCAGGTTCTGGTGATGTTATTAGTAAAGATGTCATCAAAGCGTCTAATTTTAGAACAGCTGTTGCAGGTTCTGGAGATTTGATTGTAAGTGTAGAAGCTTCTTCTATTGATGCGAGTGTTGCAGGAAGTGGTGATTTAACCCTCAAAGGCAGTTCTAACGATGTAGAGTATCGTGTAGCTGGATCAGGAGATATTCACGCTGGTGACCTCAAAGCTCAAAATGCTGATGCTCGTGTAGCTGGATCAGGAGATATTAAACTCAATTGTACCGGTTATCTTAAAGCCCGTGTAAGTGGCTCAGGAGATATTGAATTTTCAGGAAATCCTGATAAAGAAGACATAAAAGTATCTGGATCTGGCGAAATTTCTAGCTATTAACCTTCATTTGCTTTAATGAGAAAGCGGATAGGCAATACCTATCCG
>CAZPTJ010000026.1:18566-21389 GCA_964589085.1 uncultured Flavobacteriaceae bacterium
TCATCATCATCATTACCATCAGTTTCTATCATACAATCATTACCCAATTCATCAAGTAATGCTTGAAAAGCGCCTTCAGTGTCACCACATACATCAATCACATTTTCAATAGTTCCTCGCAATGCCTGACATAAAGCATCAGCATTATCAGCGGTTGCTGTAACTAAAGCTAACTGCGCTTCGGCAATCAATAAAGTAGCATTAGCACAAAATTCTTCAGGATCTGAACCATCCGGAGTACTTGAGAATTCTCCTTCTAAGGGTTCAACATCACAAGAAAAGACAATAAAAGCGAGTAGTATTGGGAATAAGTGTAGGATTTTTTTTCTCATTATAATTTCGGTTAATTATAGCATTAACGCAAACATAAGTAAAAAATTCTACAGCACTATCTTTTTATATGCTTATAGATAGCTGCTTTTTTAGGTTTTATAAAACACTCTCTAAAAAAATTATTCTTTTTTAGGAACCCGAAGTAATAATAAAACACCTGCTCCAAAAAATAGGATCAAAAAAATTATTGAATATCTCATACTTCCCGTCAATTCTTGCATCAATAAGAAAAGAAACATCCCTATAATAATTCCTACTTTTTCCGAAACATCATAAAAACTAAAATACGATGTGGTATCTTCTGTCTCAGGTAAGAATTTAGCATAGGTTGAACGGGACAGAGATTGGATACCACCCATCACTAAGCCAACAAACACAGCTGTTATATAAAATTGAATAGGTGTATACACAAAAAATGACCAAGCACAGATCATTATCCATAACAGATTTATATATATAAGTGCTTTTATGTTGCCTACTTTTGCTGAGAGTCTTGATGTCAACAATGCTCCGACAATAGCTATCAACTGTATAAGCAGTATACTAATGATTAAGCCAAAAGATTTATTTGTATTACCCCAGTTTAGTTCTTGAGCTCCAAAATAAGAAGCCGCTAGCATAACAGTTTGAACGCCCATGCTATATATAAAAAAAGCACCTAGATATCGTTTTAAGATTAATTGCTGTTTAAGCTCTTCCCAAATATTTCTAAGCTCGTTAAAGCCTTTAAATAAGATATCTTTTGAAAAAGTTCCATCAGCTTTATTTCCCTTAGGTAAATAGGCATAGGTATATTGACTAAATCCGATCCACCATATTCCAGTTAGACCAAATGATATTTTCATTGGTAAAATTTCATTCTCAAATCCAAAGACTTCATAAAATAAAATTAATCCGAGGCACAAACTTAATAGCAAAACACTTCCCATATATCCTAAGCTATACCCTTTTGCACTAATTGCATCATGTTGTTCAGGATGGGCGATATCAGGTAAATAGGAGTTATAAAAGACTAAGCTCGCCCAGAAACCAACTAGTGCAAAAAGATAGAACAGCAATCCTAGATTTACATTATTTACATCAAAGAAAATTAATCCGATAGTACAAAGAGCTCCCATATAGCAGAAAAACTTAAGAAAGAAACGTTTGTTCCCTAAAAAATCAGCTACACCGGACAGAATAGGTGAGATCAATGAAATAATCGAAAACGCAATGACTGTCACAAAAAATATCACCGAACTACTTTTTTCCCATTCTATGCCTAAGGCAAACAACTTCTTATCAGAAGGAAATAAAGCATCAAAAAAAATAGGAAAGACTGCTGAAGCAATCACCAGACTATATGCCGAATTTGCCCAATCATAGAATGCCCAGGCGTGCAGTAATTTTTTATCACCTTTAGGAAGAAGTTTTGCCATGGTGTCTATTTTAATTCTGTACTAAAATAGAAAAGCCAGACGAAGGTCTGGCTTTTTCAGGTATTAAATTATTAATAATACTTATTTAAAAGTCGTTACACCAAATTTTTTGGCTTCTTCAACTGCTTGCGGTGCTTTTGCTGTAAGATTTGCAATACGGCTATCATTAGACGGATGTGTGCTTAATATTTGAGGTGGTGCCTGTCCATTGCTCGCGGCTTTCATACGTCTCCATAAATTTGCTGCTTCATAAGGATCATATCCAGCTATTGCAGCCAGTACAATGCCTATTTCATCGGCCTGTGTCTCATGTGAACGACTAAAAGGTAGCATTCCAGCTACTTGAGATCCCACGCCATAAATTTGCATCCAGGCTTGTTGCTGTTCTGCTGTCTGTCCGCTAACACCTGTTCCTACCGCAACAGCTAATCCACCATACTGTTGTAATTGTCCGGCACTCATACGTTGGGCTCCATGATCTGCTAAAGCATGGGCTAATTCATGTCCCATTACCATCGCAAGACCTTTTTCTGTTTGTGTTACGGGAAGTATTCCTGTATACACCACAATTTTGCCTCCTGGCATTGCCCAGGCATTAATAGCAGGATCATCTACAAGGTTATATTCCCACTTATAATCTGCTAAATACCCCGGATGGCCCAAGGCAGTCATATAACGCTCTGCAGCAACAGCAATCTTCTGCCCTACTCGCTTCACCATATTAGCGTCTGCTGTTCCATTGACTACTTTGTTTTCAGATAAAAATTGATCATATTGTTGAAAAGCCAATGGAAAAAGCTGATCATTACTCACAAAATTAAGGGTCTTCTTTCCTGTAAACGGACTTGTTTTACAGGCAGATATAAGTACAACGGTCAATACCAGCGTAAATAAACGTTTGAATTTCATAATGTTAATTTTATTTACTTAAAATTACAAATAATATCACTTCCCACAAATGTGAAGCTCTGTAAAATCTTTAGGTACGATCAACGCATTAGTTATGGGGTCGTACTGCACATTTTCCAATGCAATTTTTACATTATCGATTTCTACTTCCTCAATTTTAAAC
>CAZPTJ010000027.1:0-21252 GCA_964589085.1 uncultured Flavobacteriaceae bacterium
GATAAATTATATTATATTTCGATGTTAACAATAAAACTACAATTATTATGAAAATAATATTAATAACATTAAGCTTGTCGCTTATGGCGACTTTTTATTCAGTAGCCCAAGAGCAAGAAAGTGGCTTGAAACATGTAGGTAAAGTAAAATCAATGCGAATTGCACCTTCATTATCCTCTAGAGCGACTTTAAATCCTGCAATTCGTCGCACCGAAGAACCAAAAGATGGTAGGTATTCAAAAGTAAGACGTTCAAGAGGAAATTTAGTTCCTAAAAAAGATCCTCAGGTAGAAAATGACTATCTGGCTGCAAACCCGGGAAGGTTAGATAAAAAAATACGATCTATAAATCTTGAAAATGATTTTATTGTAAATAATAATACTTTTTCGCCTTCTGATCCTGCCTTAGCTGTTGGTACTAATCACGTATTTATTGTTTATAACACTGGTTTTAATATTTATGATAAAAATGGTAATGATTTAACTGGAGAATTAAGTGTAGATAATATATTTTCTCCAGGAGGTTGTTGTGATTTAACTGCTTCATATGACAATGCTGCAGATCGATGGGTATTAACTTATTTATTTTTTGATGGTGGAATTGAAGTTGCTGTTTCTGATGGTCCAGACCCATTAACTGCTAATTGGTTTGTTTATCAAATAACTCAAGGGGAAGATTATAACAAATTATCCATTTGGCGTGACGGGTATTATATAACAGATAATTCGGATGACGTTGATGTTTGGGTTTTAGACAGAGATGCTGCTATAGCAGGCGACCCTTCTGCTAGTATCCAAGGTTTTGATATTCCTGATGTAGATGGCGTAAATTTTACAGGAGCACAAGTGTTTAATGTAATTGACGATAATATGCCTACAACAGGAGGTGCTCCCTATGTTTTTTTAAGAGATGATGGATTTGATAATGTTCTCCAAGATCAAGTAAATATTTGGACCATAAATGTAGATTTTGCAACTCCTGCAAATTCTAATGTTTCTGCGCCAGAAGAGTTTGTAGTAACGCCTTTTATTAATGTTTTTGATGGAGGAAGCTTTTCAAATTTAGAACAGCCAGATGGGCAAAATATTGACGCTTTGCAATCAACGATTATGAATCAAGCGCAATTTAGAAAATTTCCTACGCACAACTCTGCTGTATTTAATTTTGTAGTAGATACAGATGGAGGAAGTGAAGAATTAGCAGGAATACGTTGGTATGAATTTAGACAAAGTGGCGATGGGCAACCATGGACTATGTTTCAAGAAGGCACCTATACAGCTCCTGAAGGGAAACATGCTTGGATGGGTTCTATGGCAATAGATAGCGAAGGAAATATAGCGTTAGGATATTCGTCAATGGCAGGTCCTAGCACGCTCAATCCCACAGATCATAGAGTAGGTACTTTTTACACAGGGCGTTTTGCTTTAGATCCTCCTGGAGTAATGACCATTGCTGAACAAGAGATAGGAATTGGAGCTGGTGATATTGAAGGTGAAAGATATGGTGATTATGCAAAAATGGATGTAGATCCTAGTAATGGAGAAGATTTTTGGTTTATTTCAGAATATCTAAATACAGATCATGTAGCTGTTTTTCAACTTATACCCGAATTCGATAATGATATAGGGGTTATAAATGTAGATTCTCCAACCGATGGAGATTTATCGGACTTACAAGATATTACCGTGACAATATTTAATTTTGGTTTGGAAGAAGCTAGTGGTTTCAATGTAACTTATCAAATAGATGGAGGTGCATTAGTTACAGAAGCTTTTACCGGTTCTATAGCTAGTTCTACCAGTGAACAATTTACCTTTTCTACACAAGCAGATTTATCTGTTGTAGGTCAATCTTATGTAATCACAACTTGTACAGATTATGGGATAGATCAAAATAATGATAACGATTGTATTTCACAAGATGTTATACATCTTAATCCAAACAATGTAGGAGTTACCTCAATTTCGGATGTAACTTTTTCGACTACACAACAATTAACCATAGAAATATCTAATTTTGGAGCAGCTACCCAAACATCAATTCCAGTATTTTATACTTTAAACGGAGGTTCCGCTGTAACAGAAACTTATACAGGTTCTCTTGCTCAAGGGGCAATTGACACTTATACATTTACTGCAACAGAAGATCTTTCGAACATGGGTGAATATGTTTTTATTGCAGGTACAGAACTTGTTGGAGATTCAGATACTAGCAATGATGACACGACTAGAACTTTCATCAATGCCCTTTGCATACCTGAATCACTAGCGAGTTGTATCGATGAAGGTGTTATCGGATTACAATTAGCAGATCAAGATATAACACCTTTTTGTAATGATAATGATTTAGGGTACAATGATGATACCGATATTATATTTAATTTTATACTCAATGACAACCCATTTCAAGGATCCCTCGAAATTGGATTTATTGATACCCAATATGCTTTATGGATTGATTTTAATGACAATAATAATTTCGAAGATGATGAACTTATTTTAAGTGGTATAGCTCCTACAGATAATGCTAATATTGATTTTACAATAGATTTTTCTACCATACCAACAGTAACTAATGGAATGCATAGAATGCGTCTAAGATCTGAAGGAGGATTTGGAGAGCCTTTAGAAGCTTGTAATGAGTTACTTTTTGGAAAAACCAATGACTATACTGCTAATATAACAGGTATTCTTGGTATTGAAGATGAAGCTTTTTCTGAAGCAGAGTTGTTAATCTTATATCTACCTGAGAATCAATATGAAATTATATTTAACACTGTAGAATATACAAATAGACTTCCTATCACAATATATAATACACTTGGTCAAAAACTAGCATACTATACTGTAGAAAATAATGGAACAGGGTATAATAAAATTATAAATATGTCACATGTTTCTTCGGGAATTTATTTTATTCAAGTAGGTAACAGTCAACTAAATAGGACGAGAAAGATTATTGTTCAATAATTTTAAGATTAAAAATATAACTCTATCCGTTGTGCATTTTGAGTAAAATGCACAACGGATAGAATCACATAATAGTTTATGCTTGCATGAAATTTTTCTTTTATACATATATCATACTTATTTTTGTTCTATGTTTATATAAGGATTATGGAAAATTATCTTATCAATCAACATTCCCCAGTACCCTTAAAGAAAACTCAGGAATATCTATAAGTTCTTTGAAAAATCACGTTTATGCAATCAATGATTCTGGAGGAGGCAATCAAATTTTTACAGTCAATGTAGAAACCGGGAAAATCACGCAAGTTATAACCATTGCTAATGCTACTAATATAGATTGGGAAGATCTCACTAGTAATGGGAAAGATTTGTTTATTGGTGATTTTGGAAATAATGAAAATGATAGAAAAGATCAAACGATTTACTGGGCAGAAAACATTGCTGATAATACAGATTCTTCTTATACCATTACTGCTAAATCAACAACATTTACATTAGAAGATCAAAAACACTATCCTTCTAAAAAAAATAATCGTAATTTTGATATAGAGGCCTTTATCGTACAAGGTTCTTATTTCTATCTTTTTACTCGTAATCGTAATCGTAAAAAATATTTTGATGGTACCACAAAATTATACAGAGTACCAAAAAAAGAAGGAGCGCAAATAGCTGTTCTAGTAGATAGTTTTATAAGTTGTTCAGATCGAGATGATTGTCAAATCACAGGTGCTGCAATAGATCGCGAATCTAATAAAATAGCTTTATTAAGTTATAATAAGGTATGGATTTTTGAAGATTATAAAGAAGGAAGGTTCTTTACTGGGGACATCAAAAAAATTAAATTAAAACACCATTCACAAAAAGAAGCTATTACTTTCAAGGATGAATCTACACTGTATATAGGTGAAGAACGAGCTAAAAAATCTAATGGCAACTTATATGAGCTTAAATTAAATTGATCACCTCTTGTTAGTATGATCTATGAACATCGACCTAATTTTAAATATTCATCATGAAAAAAATATTTCTTTTTCTAGTTCTAGCGCTAGTTTCCTTATTTACCAGTTTTTCTCAATCTCAATTTATTATGGACAATGTTCGTTTGGGTGAACAACTGGCAATTCATTCTGATACTATCGCTGGTAATAATGGACGTTGGCAATTATTATATAAAGAAGCCCCAATGATGGTCGTTACTGCTCCCGATGCAGATCGTATGCGTATCATTGCTCCAATTACAGACGCTTCTACACTGGACGAGGCTTTATTACTGGATTGTATGACTGCCAACTTTCATAGTGCGCTTGATGTAAAGTATGCTATTTCTGATGGGGTCTTATGGTCTGTTTATATTCATCCTCTAAGCCCATTAACAGATGAACAAGTGGCAAGTGCTTTATCGCAGGTATATTCTGCAGTAGTAACCTATGGAACTACGTTTTCCAGTACGGAGTTGATATTTGGGGGTAATACTGGAACAACTGAAGAACAGGAAGAGGAAAAACCAGATGTTAAACTCAAGAAAACATAATTAGGCATCGGGAACGAAGCTATACTTCAGAATTTTTCCTAAACTACCTTTAAAAAATTTGTGAATTATCTCGAGATCCTTATCTAAATCACCAGAAGGATATAGTGGTTTTGAAATACGATGTGTTTTTTTTCCAAAATCAAAAGCCACCATTATAATAGGTACTTTAGCCTCTAGGGCTATATAATAGAAACCTGTTTTAAGTTTAGTAACCTTTTTACGAGTTCCTTCAGGAGCTAATGTAAGTCGGAACTCTTCTTTGTCTCTAAAAACATTTGCAATAGCTTTTACCTTATCCTGACCTGGAGTCCGATCAATAGGAGCACCGCCTAAAGCCTTAAAAAAAAAACCGAAAGGAAATTTAAACAATTCTTTTTTTCCTATAAATCCTATTTTCGTTTTTAGCGCACTACGCAGCAATAATCCCATATAGAAATCATGCCAGCTCGTATGTGGAACAGCTATAACAATACACTTCTTTATCGTTTCTTTTGAAAAGTCACCTTCGGCTTTCCATCCCAGAATACGCTCATAAATAAATCGTGTCAATCCCATGAGGTTCTAATTTTCCTTGCTTTTTCCAGATCTTCTGGTGTATCTATACCTATAGAAGGGCTTGTTGACTGCACCATTTTTATTTTGCGACGATATTCCAAAAAGCGAATACATTCAATTTTCTCTGCTGCTTCTAATGTCCCCATAGGCAAAGCAGCAAAATCTAGAATGGCTTGTTTGCGAAATGCATATATTCCTTTATGCTTAAAAGTCGTTAGTTCAACCGATTGATCTCTACGGAAAGGTATAGGTGATCTTGAAAAATACAGTGCGTAATTATTTTGATCAACAATAATCTTGACATTATTGGGATTCTGCATTTCATCTTCATCTTCTAAAGGAATCATAACACTTGCGAGATCAATTTCATCTCCATCCTCTTGATAAAAAACATCCAGGACAGGAGCTAGATCTTCTCTTGAGGTAAAAGGTTCATCGCCTTGAACATTCACCACTATATCAATATCTAAGTCTTGTACAGCTTCAGCAATACGATCACTACCACACTCATGTTCTTTCTTACTTAAAATAACGTTACCACCCTCTGCTTCTATGGCATCTTTTATGGTATCGTTATCGGTCACTACATATACCTGTTCAAATAAACCCGTAGCCCTGGTACTTTCATAAGTTCGAACAATTACAGGCTTACCTCCCAGGTCTTTCATCAATTTTCCTGGAAAACGTGATGCTGCAAATCTTGCAGGAATCATTGCTATTATTTTAAGCTCTTTTTTCATAGAATAAACGCTTTCGCGAAAGCAAAGTCCAAAAATACATATAATCTTCCCTAAGCAGGAAATCTATAGCTGTTTATGCAAACATCTCATCTTTAAAACTTATAAGATATAACTTGGATTTTGCCCGCGTAACGGCTGTATATAACCATCGCAAATAATCTCTATTCATCCCTTCAGGTAAATATGGCTGCTCTATAAAAACACGATCCCATTGACCACCTTGGGACTTATGACAAGTCATAGCATAAGAAAATTTTACTTGCAAGGCATTAAAATATTTATTGTTCTTTATTTTTAGAAATCGTTTATAATTTGCCTTTTCATCTATATAATCCTTTGTTACTTCCTGATACAATCGATTACTATCTTCATAAGGAAGAGATGGAGTTTCCATAGTGAGTACATCCAACATTATAATAGTGTCCAGAGGTTTCATTCCTGGATAATCCACCAGTTGAATTTTAACTTCGGCAAAACGAAAAGAGTAAAGTTCTTTGATACTATAAATTTCTAATATTTTAATAATATCTCCATTGGCGATAAAGCCAGCTTCACTTCTCGCATCCAGCCAGAAATAATTATTCTTAACCACCATCAGGTAATCTCCGGCAGAAACTTCTTCTTCCTGAAAAAGGATACGGTTTCTTATTTGTCCATTATAAAGATTTGCCCTTTTATTAGATCTTACGATAATGGCCGTTTCTTCATTTCCAACTTCACTATAAGCATCACTTATTGCATCCATGATATCATGACCGTCTACCAGTCTTATGACATCATCAAATCCCTGAAGGTCAAATTTGAAATCGGTATAAAACCCATCAGATAAAAAATTTCTTATCGCTGTTGCATTGGACAGAATACCGCTATGCGTGGCTTGTCGCATGACCTGATCCAATAGTAAACTTGTTACTTCTTTATTATAATGTAAACTGATTATGTTAGTATCCAAAGCGGGTGACATATCCAGTTTAACTGGTGGCAATTGAGCATTATCCCCTATCAAAATAAGCTTACATCGATGACCAGAATAGACATATTGCATTAAGTCATCCAATAAGGATCCGTTTTCAAAAAGTTTTGAATCACTTGCCCTATCAGAAATCATGGAAGCCTCATCCACAATAAAAATACAATCGCGATGCTTATTTAACTGTAATGTAAAGGATATCCCTCCAGATCGTTGTTTTTTGGGGTAATATATCTTGCGGTGAATCGTAAATGCTTCTTTCCCACTATAATTACTTATTACCTTTGCCGCTCTACCTGTTGGCGCCAATAGAGAGAAGGAATGTTTAACCTTCCAAAGGTTTTTTACTAATGTTCCTATAATTGTTGTTTTCCCAGTACCTGCAAAGCCCTTTAGTAAGAAAATAGTATTATAATCTTTACTGAATAAAAATTGGCTTAATAATTGCAACAATTGTTCTTGTTTGGTCGTAGGTGTATAGGGGAAATCCTCTACTAAAATTGCATAAAAAGACTCTGCATCACGCACCATAATATAGCTCTCGAAAGAGGCTAAAGATAGTAAAGGAAATTTTGAGACTTATGGGTTAACGATTAAAAAAAAATTGTAGATTTGTTCTCATTCATTTGTAATATCCTAAACACCTAATTAATGAAAATTATTATTCAAGTTGTATTATGGGCAGTTATTGCTTTTCTGGGATGGAAGCTTTTTGATTCAATTTATGGAGAAGTAAAGTTCAACGAAGTTAAAGTAGAACGTTATAAGGAGGCTATTTTAAAATTAAGAGATATTCGTGTTTCTGAATTAGCTCATAGACAAGTAACTGGAAAATTTGAAGGAGATTTTGATAAATTGGTACGTTTTATAGATACCGCACAATTTACAATTACGCAACGTAAAGACAGTGTTGTTCTTGATAAAATATTAACTAAAAGGTATGGTGTTGATACCCCTAAAGATACTGTACTTATAGATACTTTAGGTTTTGTTTCGGTAAGAGACTCTTTATTTGGTGATACGGGTCGTTATAAGGATATGATGAATATTCCTATAAAGATTGAAGATGGAACTACTCCAAAATTTGAATTAAAAGCTGGCGAAATAGAGAAGAATAATGCAATGATTCCTGTTTTTGAGGCTAGAGTATCTAAAGAGGTATTACTTTTTGATCAGAAAAGAGACTATCTTATTAAGGAAAAACAAGTAGTTTCTGTAGATGGGGTTAATGGTGAACATTTAACTGTAGGATCTATGGATCAGGTTAACACCAATGGTAATTGGCCAAAAAGTTATGGCGCAAACGACCAGTAGTATAGACGAGCAAGAAAAAAAAGAACATATATTATCCATCCAAGTGCGCTTGGATGGATTTTCTTTTTTTGTACAAAATAATTTGTCTAAGACCATTGACACCTATAAGCATATCCCTTATCAACATAAGGTAGATCCTAATCATCTTTTAAACGAACTTCAAGAGATCTATGCACAGGAAAAGCTTTTGTCAGAACCTTATTCTCGCATTGATGTAATTTATATTAATCCATTATTCACACTTGTACCTAAGGCTCTTTTTAAAGAAGAGCATCTTACTGATTACTTAAAATTCAATACAAAATTATTGAAGACTGATTTTGTAGCATACGATGAATTAAAAGATCAGGACTTGATCAATGTATATATCCCTTATACCAATGTAAATAACTTCTTCTTTGATCGATATGGCTCCTTTACATACCATCATGGAATTTCTGTTTTAATAGCACATCATCTTAGTACTACACAGCAACTAGAACAACATCAAGTTATTGTAAATGTTCAACCTACAAGTTTCGATCTTCTTGTCATTAGAGATAATAAAGTAGTTCTTGCAAATAGTTTTGATTATCAAACTAAAGAAGACTTTATATACTATTTGCTTTTTACTATGGAACAGTTAGATTTAGACCCTGAAACTACTAAACTCTCTTTAACTGGTCATATTATCGAACAAAGTGATTTATACCAACTTATTTACACTTACATCCGGAATGTTGAACTACTCCCCGGTGTTCATACAGCTATTCCACAGGAAGATTATTTATTAAGTACCTTGACGTGATACGTATTATCTCTGGAAAATATAAAGGGCGTAGGATTCTCGCTCCTAAAAAGCTACCAGTAAGGCCGACAACAGACATGGCAAAGGAGGCTTTATTCAATATCGTACGGAATCAATACCATATTAGTTCACTTAGAGTACTTGATTTGTTTGCGGGAACTGGGAATATCAGTTACGAATTTGCCTCTAGAGGAGCAACGGAAATTACAGCTGTAGATAGCCATTATGCTTGTTTACGATTTATAGCCACAACTGCTCAAAGTTTTGATTTTGATATACAAACGATCAAAAGTGATGTTTTTAAATATTTAAACTACGCATCTGGTACTTTTGATATTATTTTTGCAGATCCGCCATACGATATGCCAGTTTCTGATTTTATGAAAATTGTCAGTTTGATTTTTGAAATGGAAACATTATCCAGCGATGGAACACTTATTATAGAACATGGAAAACATACAACAATTAATGATTCTCCGTATTTTATAGAAACCCGGAATTATGGCAGCAGCGCTTTTAGTTTTTATGGTTGGCCAGAAACCGATGAAGAAGAATGACTTGAACTGCTTATACCTTTTATTCTAAAATAAAAAAACGCTGCAAGTTGCAGCGTTCTTATTTTAAGCAAAATATAAGCCGGATTCTGTAATCCTAATATATACCAGGATCCTTATTATTTATCTAGATAGCACATTACTATACTATTCTAACTGCCTACCCTCCTGCAACGCACGAGCAGCGCTTAACTGCAGGTATACTTGACATTGCACCACATAGAGTTTACCTGATTTCACTACAGCCTTACCTGTACATTCTTTCTGTTGCACTTGTCCTCATCTTTCGATGGATGGGCATTACCCACTATGTTGCTCTTCAGTGTCCGGACTTTCCTCTTCTCATTAAGAAGCAATAAGGTATTTTGCGAGACAAATATACCACTTTGAGTTTTGTAAGGATTCGCGGTTAAGGTGTAGTTATTTTACTATAATTTTCTTTGTCACAATAGCATTATTTTGCGACAATCGTAGTACATAAAAACCACCGGAAAGGGCACTCAAGTCAATAACATTATTACCTTCAATAGTAGTCTCCAGTACTTTTTCTCCTAACGTATTATAAAAAACTGCTTCACCTTGATTCATATTTTGAATAAATACACGATCAGATACTGGATTAGGATGGACAACGATTTCTGACAATTCCTGTTCTTCTATTGACAGGTTATTCATCCACTCCTCTCCTATTTGATCTCCAAATATAAATTCTACCATTAAAGGTTGATCAATAAAAGGATTACGGTTAAACTGCCAGGTATACACAATATTATTACGATTTTTTTCAAAATCATCTGGAGGATCATTACGATGCCACTCCAACAAGGTGTCCAGATCACCTAACATCCCAACAGTAGAATTATCTGGGTCTCCACTAACGACCTCAAGCCCATTATAACGTATCGTTAAAAAGAAGATTCCTCTGGCGACATCACCTTTCCAACTTCCTAAATTTCCATCGGGACCACTGTATTCTCCATAATCCTGATTACCTCGAGAGCTATTTTCCGGACCATCCACAGCACGTATTCCATGTGCATCAGAATTGGCATGCCGTAAAGAATCTGCTTCCGTTTGGAAAAAGATATCAATTCCGTCGACAATTTCATCTGCTTCAATATCATCAAATCCTCCACGTGAACGTGGATATGTATGTTCCCGATTCCATAAACCTACATTACTTCCACCCTGTGTTTGAAAATCAAGTTTTGGTCGTTGTTGTTCCGTATAAGCCAACCACACTTGATTGCTATTCAATGGGCTTTGATCTGCTTCTTTTAAAATTTCAATAACATCAGTATAGGTCTGCGCACGCACAACATCCGGATCTGCAATAATATCCTGAAGCGCCTGTATCAGAACTTCACCTGCAAGTCCGTTGATAGGATCATAATAACCCTCAGGAATATCAGAGACAATCTGATCAAAGGTTGGATTTAAAGGTGTTCCCCAGGGAGCAGTGGTAAAATCATTATCAACAACTCGTATTTGTAGATTATCATTAAGCCTGTTAAAATCATCAGGAATCTCCCCAAAACTGATTTGCAGCACTTCATCACCTTCATCATCGTCGTCATCAATAATTTCAATGTCAACAACTGCAGTGTTGTTTCCTGAAGAAATAGTCACCGTGGTATCTCCAATAAAATCTGTACTATCAAACCCATCATTAGTTAGACTAAAATCAAAATTAAGATCATCAGTCACGGATTCTTCGGTTTGAAAGGTGATCATAAATGTATCTCCTTCTTCAAGTTCTTCTGTTGATACTTCAAAAGACAATCCATTAAGTACAATGCCGCTACCATCATTAGGAGCTCCGGGAGTTGGTGTTGTCACTACATAAGTTCCATCATCCATTCGTTGAATAGATTCTTCGCTTTGATTCCCATTTGCGCCTTCATTGATTTGTATGGTTATACCTAGTAAATTCATTAAACCTTCATCATCGGCATCATTAGTATCATAAATCAAAGCATCAATAAGATTATCCATCGTTGCCAGAGTTCCATCTGGAAAATCTGCACTACTTCCTTCATAAATAGCAACTGCATCTGCTCCATTTTGAATCGTATTATCAAAAAGTATAAACTCAGGAACCGGAGAGACCGCATTACTCCCCATTAGAAAAACACCATTAACATCACTTTCAAAACCATCAAGGTCCAGTGCAAGATAGCTACTATCACCGCCACTTTCAGATCCATTAAAAAAAACAATCACATAGTCATCTAAGGCAAAAAAAGAGGTGTTTGTCTTCAACTCAATAATTTCTTCATTATCCGTACCTGGCGTATCGGCATCAAGTTCATTAATAACAACCTGTGCTTCTATAGCTAATGACAGTAGACATAAAACCCCGATAAAAATCGATCGAATCATCAATGCATAATTTTATTGCAATGTACATATTATACCCACTTAAAAGATTACTAGAATATTAAATATCTTCAGTTGCTTTGTTAATAAAAAATATACTTTTCAATACTTGTCCAATACTTCATTACATCTATAATTTTATCTTTGTTTTGTTATGGAGCATTTTATCGTTTCGGCCAGAAAATATCGTCCAAAAACATTTGCAGCTGTTGTTGGACAACGCGCCATAACCAATACCCTAGAAAATGCCATTGCAAATAACCATTTAGCACAAGCCTTACTCTTTTGTGGTCCAAGAGGAGTGGGAAAAACAAGTTGTGCACGTATTCTGGCAAAACGCATTAATCAGGACGAAAATACAGGACCAGACGAAGATTTTGCATTTAATATTTTTGAACTCGATGCTGCTTCCAATAACTCGGTAGATGATATCAGAGCCCTGATAGATCAGGTACGTATTCCACCGCAAGTTGGGCATTATAAAGTTTATATTATTGATGAGGTACATATGCTTTCACAAGCGGCTTTTAATGCTTTTTTAAAAACGCTAGAAGAACCTCCTAAACACGCAATTTTTATTCTGGCGACTACCGAGAAACATAAAATCATCCCTACCATTCTTTCGAGATGCCAGATTTTTGATTTTAAACGAATTACTGTTAGTGATGCGCGTGAGCATTTAGTGCAGATTGCTAAAGAAGAAGGTATTGATGCAGAAGAAGATGCCCTGCATATTATAGCGCAAAAGGCAGACGGTGCAATGCGCGATGCGTTATCCATCTTCGATAGAGTTGTAAGTTTTAGTGGTAAAACGCTCACACTAAAATCGGTTACAGAAAACCTGAATGTATTAGATTATGATACCTATATTACAGTAACAGATCTGATTCTTTCGCAAAACATTCCGCAGTTACTATTGCAACTTAATGATATTTTGTCACAGGGCTTCGATGGGCACCATTTTATTGCGGGACTCGCTTCTCATTTCAGAGATCTTATGGTATGTAAAAATCCAGCTACCATACAATTACTTGAAGTAAGTGACTCAACCAAAAAGAAGTATCACGAGCAATCACAAAAGATCGATATGCCCTTTCTATTGCGAGCTTTAGAACTGGCAAATGATTGTGACCTCTCCTATAAAACCAGTCGAAATCAGCGACTACTCGTTGAATTATGCCTAATGCAACTCGCATCCATCCATTATGATGGAGAAAAAAAAAAGGAGCAACCTAACATAATTCCGGCAAATGCTTTCGCGAAAGCAGTACCAGCAGCAGTTGATACAATTCCGATAGATACTGAGATCAACCCAGTTGTCGAACCGAAACAAGATACTCTCACAAATCAAAACCCTACTGAGATTCCCTCAACTGTAGAAGCTGAATCTTCCGAATCTATAGAAAAAGAACCGGTAGTTCCAGTCACAAGCGAAACTCAAAACCTGGGTGAATCTATCGAAATCATAGATACACAAACGCAAGTAACTCCCAAAAAAGAAGAGGAGGCAATTAGTGCACCGATAATCCAATCTGTTGCAACGTCGAAGACAACGTCTAGGGTATCAGGACTATCACTAAAGAGTTTGCAGAAAAAAAGAGAGCTCAAAGAAAAGATAGCACATCAACAGCCCGATATTACTAACCTGCCTTCTGATGTCTTCACAGAAGAAGAAATGCTGATCGCCTGGCAAAGTTATGTGCAAAAACTCATGACTAAAGGTGAAAAAATTATGGCCTCTGTCCTGGAAGCTGATCAACCTACTTTAAAAGACGTTGAAATCCATCTGGAATACCCCAATGAAACTATGAAGGTGGAAGTAGAACGTGCTCAGGGACCACTATTAGAACATCTCAAAAAGGCATTGAATAATTATGACATTACCCTTGTAATTACCGTCAATGAGGAGACGCAAAAGAAATATGCCTACACCCCACAGGAAAAATACGAACAACTTAAAGGTCAGAATCCCGACCTTGAATTACTTCGTAAAATGTTTGATTTAGAGTTATAATTATGGAAGATAAGGACGTTATACGTATGCTAGGCCTAAAATTACCTACGGATCCCAGATGGGTAAACATTGTTGAAAAAAATATTGAAGAAATCTTAACGGATCATGCCTATTGCGAACAAAAGGCAGCTTCTTCGGCAATTTCATTTATCATCGGTTATCCAGAGTATACCGATCTGGTTTCTGAGATGAGTGATTTAGCACAAGAAGAAATGAGTCATTTTAAGATGGTTCATGACCTTATGAAAGAGCGCGATCTGACTTTGGGTAGAGAACGCAAAGATCAATATGTATTAAAGTTAAGAGCTTTCTTTCCCAAAGGAGGTAGTCGATTAGACAATCTCATCCACAGACTATTAGTTGCAGCATTGATCGAAGCGAGAAGCTGTGAACGTTTCAGACTACTTTCTGAAGAATTGGAGGATAAGAAATTATCTAAGTTTTATAAGAAACTTATGATCAGTGAAGCGGGACATTATACGATGTTTCTCTCCTTTGCCCGTAAATATGGAGTACGTGAGGAAGTTGATAAAAAATGGCAATCCCTTCTTGATTACGAGGCTCAAATTATGAAAGACCTCAGTGTTAATGAAACGATGCACGGATAAATAAAAAGGAGTGCTACAGCACTCCTTTTTTATGTATTATTTCAAAAATGTTTATATACGATACCCTATCCCGAAAGTGAAGTAACCACTATTTCCTTCAAGATTTATGATTCTGTTATCTACATTATCCTGATTTGAATTATCCTGAGGGATTGGAATTGGGATATTAGCATCTTCTTCAAAGATTTCAGAAAAACCAAAGGTATAGCGTACATTAACAAATACATTCTCTGTAATATGATATCCTACACCTCCAAAAGCAGCAAATTCAAAAGAGCTAAAATCATTAGACTGCTCCGAATCCGAAATCTTCAAACCAAATTGTGGTCCTCCGATAACATAAAGGCTTTTAATATTAAATCGTAACCCAATAGGCAGTTGCAAAGCATCATAGCGCAAACGATCAAATTGATTCCCTTGCGTAGAATAAGCAAGTTCTGGTTGAATACTCAGTAGTTTATTCAAAGTAAATTCACCAAAAAAACTGGCCGTAAAATTAAAGCCCCCATTCTCAACATCATCAGGCGTATTTGCGACAGTGTCTCCAGTAACATTTTCCGTATCAAATTCAAAATTTGTAATACTACTGATATTGGCTCCGATTTTAAAACCATAACGTACTCCTTGAGAATACATTAGTGAAGAAGACAGTAAAATTGTAAAAAGTACAAGGCGTAAAGTATTTTTCATTTTTGCTTATTTTAATTGACTTAGGAGTTGCTAAAATACATTTTTTAATAATCAAACCTAATTATAAGAAGCGATGTTTAGTGTATTTTTTAATATAAGTATTCTGACTTTCAATGTATTGAAGTAATTTCTTACAAATGATTATTCTATAAAAGGATCAATAATCTCGATTATATGATCGAGGTTCCTTCATAGTGTAACATTTTTACAATCCCGTCGGATAGTCCAATTTTGGGAACATAAATATGCTTGGCGCCAGAACACTTCATAGTCATCAGATAAATCTTAGTTGCATATGAAATAACATCTGCGCGATCTGCATTCATTCTCAAATCGACAATACGTTTGTCCATACTCTTCAGATTCAACTCTTCATAGAATTTAGATATATAGAGAAAAGATAGTGGCTTCCCGCGTTTCTCACCACTCAATTTAAAGATCTTATTAATATTTCCTCCTGAACCTATAAGGTCAATAGTTTCATACTTTTTTGATTTTTTTATCACCCATTGTTCTACAGCATTCCATTCCTCATCATTTACTTTATTATTAAGCAATCGTACTGTTCCTATTTTAAAAGATTTAGATTGTCGTTTTTCTCCGAGACTGTAAAAACTAAATTCTGTACTTCCTCCTCCCACATCTACATAAAGATAGTGTCTATGCGGTTTTAAGTACTCCTGTAAATCTGTAGAAGCAATAATACGTGCTTCCATTTCTCCATCGATAATGTCTATTTCTACTCCTGTATTATCTAAGATGGTATGAGCAACTTCTTCACCATTTAAAGCTTCTCGCATTGCAGAAGTCGCACAGGCTTTATAACGTTCAACACCATGGATTTTCATGATTTTTTTGAAAGCATCCATCGTATCGATCATCTTACCGACAGTTGTTACAGATATCATATCATTGATGAATACATCCTGTCCTAATCGGATAGGCATTCGTAACAAGGTATTTTTTCTAAAAATAGCTGCTTTACCTTCTTCTTCTATAACATTTGTAATTAATAATCTAATGGCATTTGACCCAATGTCAATAGCCGCGTATTTCCTAATCCTTGTCATGTATTATGTTCAATCAACTTATTTTCATAATAAGTGTATGTATCAAATTGAGATCTATATTTTTTTGTCCCTGTCTTCTTATAACTATTATCACCTTCGGCATTAATAAGACGAGCTTTTACATTGTCCTTCCAGCAAATAGTATAGGTTTCGATAATCTCTTGTTTAATATCTTCATCATAAATAGGACAAGTCACCTCTACTCTATTATCCAAATTGCGTGTCATCCAGTCTGATGACGAAATAAATACCTGTTCTTCACCCTCTTCTCCAAAAATAAACACTCTTGGATGTTCCAGATACTTATCTACAATACTTATGACTTGGATATTTTCGCTTAAGCCTTCTATTCCGGGAATTAAACAACAGATACCCCTAATGATCATATCAACCTTAACACCTGCCTGACTCGCTTCATATAATTTGTCAATAACGGCATAGTTGGAGATACTATTTAATTTTAATCGGATATAGCCATCATCTCCATTACGCACCTTCTGTATCTCTCCATCAATCAGTCTATTAAATTCATTTCTAGAATAATGTGGGGCCACAATCAAATGCTTGTATTGATTGACAATATAATTCGTATCAAAGAAATTAAAGAGCTTAGACAAGTCTTTTAATATTTTCTGATTTGCTGTAAACAGGGTGTAATCTGTATAAATCTTTGCTGTCTTATGATTAAAGTTTCCAGTACTTATGAATCCATAGCGTTTGACCTTATCTTCTTCCTGACGCTCAATGACGCAGACTTTACTGTGTACTTTTAAACCAGGAACACCAAAAATTAATTTGATCCCCTGATTCTCCATTTTCTTGGCATACATCATATTAGATTCCTCATCAAAACGTGCCCTTAATTCTATTTGAACAGTCACGTCCTTACCATTTTGAACAGCATTAATCAATGCACTGGCAATATGAGAAATCTTGGCTAATCGGTATATCGTAATTTTTATAGAACGAACAAAAGGGTCTAGAGCTGCTTCTCTTAAAAACTTAATTGTATACGCAAAAGTATGATAGGGTGCATATTGTAGATAATCTTTCCTGGCGATCTTTTCAAACATCCCACATTCCAGAGTGATCCCTTTTATCGGTAGTGGTTTTTGCTTCTCATATAACAGATCATTTCTTCCTAGACTGGGAAAGCCCATATAATCTTTTCGATTGTGATAGCGTCCTCCGGGAATAATACTATCATCATTTTCTATATCCAGTTTTTTCAATAGGAATTCCAAGGTTTCATTCTCTATCGTCTGATCATATACAAAACGTACCGGAGCACCATCTTCTCTTCCCTTTACAGAACGTGATAATTTTTCAATAAAACTCTTTCCCAGGTCAGACTCCATATCCAGTTCTGCATCTCTGGTAATCTTAATCATATGTGCCGTAATCGAGGAATATTCAAAAATGTTAAAAATAGCCCCCAGATTATACCGTATAAGGTCATCCAGTATAATGATAAAATTTTTTCCCTCTATAGACGGTAATACCACAAAACGTTCAATAGTGCTCGGTATTTCAATCAGGGCATATAAGGGATCCTCCTTTGAGGTAAGCACCATTTTGATCATTAGATACACATCGAGATCTTGAATCATCGGTAATTCCAGGTCTTCCCGTAGAATAATGGTTTCCAGAGCCGGACTGACTTTTTCGGTATAAAAATCTTTAATGAATTGATGATGTTCCTCATGTTCAATATCCTGTTCTTTAAGCACATAGATATTTTCTTGTTCCAACTCTTCATTGATCGCCTTTAAGATACGCTGACTCTCGGCCTGTTGTTTAATAACGATCTCGGTAATTTTTTCCAGTAATTCTTCTGCAGTATATACACCTAATGCCTTACGTCCTTTACGCCCTGCACGTACAATACGCCTAACGGTAGCATATCGCACTCTAAAAAACTCATCCAGATTATTAGAAAAAATCCCTAGAAAACGTAAGCGTTCAATTAAGGGAACAGTACTATCTGTAGCTTCTTGTAGGACACGGGCATTAAATTGTAGCCAACTTAATTCCCTATTGACATATCTCCCTTCCTGGCTTATATTCATTTTTTTAATTCTTTAGGAGTACAGCTAAAAATTACTTTTCCTTGATTAATATCTGCCCAATGCTCTGTCTCAAATTGTATGGCAGTAAAGCCGGCAGTGGGAACATTATCCGTATATCGATCCCCATACGTATTGACTACATTAGTCATTGCATTATTGTGTCCAAAAACCATAAGACAATCTATAGTATCATTACAAGCTCTAATTTCCTGTATCAATTGGCTTCCGCCAAAATCATATAACTTTTGATTTAGGACAATATCATTTTCATTTATACCGAATGCTTGCGCGAAAAAAAAAGCAGTAGTTTTCGCCCGCATAGCATCACTACTCATCACAAAATCGGGAACTTTCATTTTTTCAGCAACATAGGCGGCAACACGCGGAGCATCCCTAAGTCCACGATCATTTAAAGGGCGTTGATGATCGGTAAGATCAAACTCCCAACTGGATTTTGCATGACGTACGAGATAAAGTGTTTTCATATCAAGGTGCTAATCGTTCTTTAATCCATTGCTCTTTTTCAAATGTATACCGTATCCGGTCGTGGAGCCTACTGGGGCGTCCCTGCCAGAACTCTATACTTATCGGTCTTATGAGATATCCTCCCCAATGTTTCGGCCTGGGAATGGCCTTATTTTCATATTTCGCTTTAAGCGCTTCCATACGCGTCTCCAGATATGCCCGATCTTGAATGACTTCGCTCTGTTCAGATACCCAGGCGCCTAATTGACTATCTACTGGTCGGGATTTAAAATAATGATCAGAATCTGCGGCGGTCAGTTGTTCGGCAATGCCTTTAATAATTACCTGACGTTCCATATTAGGCCAGAAAAAAGACAATCCTACTTTTGGGTTATGTGCAATCGCACGTCCTTTCTCACTATGGTAATTAGTATAAAACCGGAACCCCTGTACATCATATCCCTTGAGTAAAACGATTCTACTCTTCACATAACCATCTGCCGCCAGCGTTGCTAAATTCATTGTATTAGGCTCACGAAGGCTTCCTTCTTTTTCCACTTCATTAAACCAGGCTGCAAATTGATCCATAGGATCATCCAACATATTTTCTATGGATATAGCTGCTCGATCATACGAAACCCGGTAATTATGTAAATCGCGATTCATAGGCTGCAAGGTACAAGAATCAACAGGAAGTTAAAAGGACTAAACGGTTGTTTTCTTAGGATTTTATGGGCTTTTCTATTTCTCAAAATACAGGCAAATGCCCCTTGATTTTAATAGACTGTATATCTTAAATTTAGATCATACTAGCGATTATAAACCTATCATCATGAGACTATTTAAATATCTGGCCTATAGTGGTGTGCTTTTTTTATGTTGTACCACTCTTTCTTGTGTAAGTACACGAGTAGAAGCTAACCCCTATCAAGACAGTGCAGAAAATATAGAATGCCAGACTAAAGCCAGTTGGAGTTACTGGTGGGGACTGAAACAAAAAACAGTAAGTGCCAATCCTGAAATTGAAGGAACGATCTGCCCTTGCCGTGATAAGGCAATGAGTTGGACCGTGACAAAAACCTCTTTTGGCGATTCCTTGTTAAACCTGATCACTTTGGGCATTGTCAATCATAGAACGGTGAGTTATGGTTGCTCAAGACCTACAGATGGTGATGGTGGTTTGGACGATTAAAAACAACGCTTATGATACCTGATGGCTTAGAACGATTACCCATACAACAATGGACGAATAAACATGAAAATTTTACTCATGATCTGGTGCATAATGCTTCCTTTAAATTGTGGAATCCCGAGGGATCAAGTCGCAAAGAACGTTATCGTAAATCCACAAAGAACTTTCAATGGCTTATTGATCATGCGGTAACGCATAACTTAAAACTAAGAGCCATGGGTAGTGGTTGGTCTTTTACCAAAGTGGGTGTTACCGAAGGCGGATTAATCGATACGGCCTCTTTAAACTTTTCATTCCCATTAAGTAGCTCGTATACGGCAACAAACTATGCGCAACAGCCGGAAGATCTTTATTTTTTACAATGTGGTTCCATCATTTATGAGATTAACAATAGACTGGCCGCAAAAAACCCTCCTCGCTCCATTAAAGCCTCTGGCGCCAGTAATGGACAGACCATTGCCGGAGCACTCTCTACGGGAACACATGGTGCTGCTTTTGATGTGGGAGCCATTCAGGATTTTGTTGTTGGCCTACATATTATTACAGATAAGGATAAACATATCTGGTTGGAACGCGCTTCCTATCCTGTAGCTTCTCAAAAGTTTGTGGATTGGCTGGATGCCGATCTCGTTCAGGATGATGCACTTTTTGAAGCTGCTGTCGTGAGTTTTGGAAGTTTTGGTTTTATCCATGGCGTTATGATTGAAACAGAGCCACAATTTTTACTGGAAGAACACCGCATCGGAAATGTACCCTACAATGAACCCTTAAAGAAAGCCATGCGGTCTCTGGACTTTTCTGGCTTGAATCTTCCTGGTGCAACTCCAGAAAAGGAGTTATATCATTTTGAAGTCCTTTTTAATTTGCACAGGTTTGCACTCAATGATCCCGATAAAGGAGCCTTTATTAAGTTTATGTATAAAAAACCATATCAACTCCCTTATCCTCCATTGCTGCGTACTAATGATTTTACCTATGGTGACGATTTACTGGGTATTATTTCAACCGTATTGGATAAACTGGGAGGACTCTCTTCCTTACTTATTCCAAAAATGGTGAATACCATGTTTGGTCTGGCTTTTAAACCAGAACCGCCAAAAACGGGAACCATTCGGGAGATTTTTAACTATACCAAGTTTCGCGGTAAAGTAGCTAGTGCCGCTATAGGTATTGCTATTGCAGATGCTCCCAGAGTCGTTGAGGAACTGATGAAGGTCAATAAACAGTGCCCTTTCCCCGGCGGACTTTCTCTACGTTATGTCAACGGTACAAAAGCGACACTAGGTTTTACAAAGTTTGCAAAGACCTGCGTATTGGAAATGGATGGTGTAGATGGTGGTGCAGC
>CAZPTJ010000028.1:0-20825 GCA_964589085.1 uncultured Flavobacteriaceae bacterium
TTTAAGCTTAATTCAAATTTCAGATTTAGTAACCTGGATTCTGTGTTAAATTAGGGTTTAGAATAATTTGACTTGCTGGGATAGGGAACAGATTTCTTGTAACATCTCCAACAAAGCTAGGATCTTTTAACTCCCAATCTCTTGTAAATTGTCCGAAACGGATCATATCATTACGTCTCCAAATTTCTTCATATAATTCGCGTCCTCTTTCGTCAAGCATATCCTGCTCTGTTAAACTTCCAAGAGGTGCAGCTCCACGGAGCACACGTAATTCATTAACTTCTGCTGTGGCATCTCCACCTGCTCCACGCATCATCGCTTCGGCTCTCATTAAATGAGCATCAGAAAATCTGAAGAAAATTTCGTGTCCAGTAAATCCACCAAAAGTTGGATTGTACTTAATCACACGAATTCCTGTATTCTCATCATTGTTGATAAGGTTAGAAGCACCATTAGCATCTGTATAATCTCTTCTGAAAATAAGTGGTCCACCAGGACGATCATTAAGAGGAGTTCCATCTATTTCATATTGTTGTCCTAATAGGAATCCATTACCTATAGCAGAACCTGCTTCAAAACCAGGGAAGTCCCCAGACTCAGTGGTTCCGGGACGTCCTGTAAAAGCGGTACCTTCAGTTGGTACAAAACCTCTTCTTTCTTCTTGACCACTTCCTGCTAAATTGGAGTTAGGATCACCTTCAAAAAGATCATAGAATTCAGCTAGCGTAGCAAAACCATTCCATCCTCCTCCTGCAATTTCAGGAGCCATATTATAGTGCATACCATTCCAGATTCTATTACCAACTGCAGCAGTTAAGAAAAGAATAGTTTCATTATCCACACCTTCTCTGAAAATATCAAAATAACCTGCTTCAAGACCGAAGCCATCTCCTTCTATTTGGTTCACTAAGTCAACTACTCTGTTCATATCACTAGCATCAGGAGACGCACCGAGATACACATGTCTGTTAAGCAATACTTTCGCTAAAAGATAACGAGCAGCACTTTTTCCTGCTCGGTTAGCTCCTGCACCAGGGGTAACTGATGATAAATTGGTTATTGCACTTTCAAGATCTGTTATGATTTGATTAACAGCATCTGCTCCAGTCAGAACAGTAGGAGCTATCAATAATGATTCTTCCGGAATACGAACAGGTACTTGTCCGAAGTTATCCAAGATTACCCACATACCGAGCGCTCTCATAAATTGAGCTTGCCCTTCTTGTTCTTGCGTAAGAGTCGTCAAAGGTGATAGTAATTGAGCTCCAGAGAAATGCAATCCATTCCATTGATTAAATACATTGGTAATGAATGCATGGTCAGTTGGCCAATTGTGTTGATGAAGTTGTCTCCAGATACCATTATCACCCCAATCCGCTCCACGGGTTGGAATAAGGAATTCATCTGTAGTTACTTCCTGTAAGGCAAAAAAGTTTGCTTGATCTCCTACAAAACCATTTAAGGTGTTGTAAAGATTACCAATAAAACCTTCAGGATCTGCGACACCTTCAAACGCTACGGCGTTTACGGAGTCTGTTTCTTCTACTTCCAAATCTGTACAGGATACGGCAAAGCCTAAAGCCAATACACCTAAGAGGTAGCGAAAGCTGTTGTTAAAATTTAATGAATTTTTCATGATTACAATTTTTAATTAAAATCTTGCATTTAGACCTAAGGTAAAGGTTCTAGGTCTAGGAACCTGTGCTAAATCAATTCCTCGGGAAGGAATAGCCGAAGCATTTAAATTTCCAGTATTTACAGATACTTCAGGATCTAAACCACTGTAGTCTGTAATTAAGAATAAATTTTGTCCTGTTAGACTCAGTCGAAGACCGTCAAGGAAATTTTCTTCGGTTAATGGCCAGTCATAGGATAAGGTTGCATTCTGAAGTCTTACAAAATCTCCTTTTTCAAGGAAACGATCAGAAACAGTTGTAGAAGCTCCAAGATTTTCTCCACTACTGAGTGTAGACTGAATTACGTTTTGCGCCTGAAGGAAGTTACCTGCAGAGAATAATGCATTCTCTGTAGCATTGTATACGTAGAACCCACCTTGATAATTAAAGAACGTAGATAAGCTCCAGTTTTTATAACTCGCATTTAAACTTAAACCTCCAGTAACGGTAGGTAAAGCGCTACGATCGGAAAACTCTCTATCTAATACAGGATCTCCTACACCGTTACCATCTAAATCGGCAAATATTGGATTACCATCACCATCAAAACCTTCAAAACGCGCTGTAAAGAAGGAGAATAATGGTTGACCACCCTCTAAACGTTGTGCAAAGGCATTAGTTAAACCATTACCATTAATAGGACCTGCATCAATAGAACCTACAAAATCTTCCAGCTCATTATCATTAAATGCAATATTGAAGTTGGCTCCAAAATACCAATCATCCGTTTGCACGAAATCATATCCTAAAGCGATTTCAACCCCTTGATTGACTACTGTACCATCTTCCAGATTACTAAAGATTGTTGGAATACCTCCAACTCCTGGAGCTGCTAGAGTTTGTGTAAGTAGTAAGTCATCAGTCTCTCTACGATAAACGTTAAATGAACCATTTAAACGATCATTATTAAATCCAAAATCTACCCCTACGTTAAAATCTAAAGTGGTTTCAAATCTGAGATCAGGATTGTTATTTCCTAAGAAGGTATTTCCTCCTGGCTCATTAAGATCAGTAGGTCCTTGGAATCCCTGTCCCGCCACTGCTTGTCTAAGGATTGCATTACCAAAAGTTAAACCTTGAGAGTTACCCGTGATACCTGCACCTAAACGTAGTTTAAGTGTTGAAACGTTATCGCCAACAAAATCTTCTTCATGTAATTGCCAAGCAAAGGCACCAGATGGGAAGAATCCATAGGTCTCATCTTCTCCAAAAAGTGTAGAACCATCTGCTCTAAACGTACCTGTAAATAAGTACTTGCCGTCAGCAAAAGAAAGATTGCTTCTGACGAAGAACGATTGAAATTCATCTGCATTGTCAAATAATATAGCTGTATATGCTTGAATATTTCTCTGGAATGCTGGTAAATCAAATGTTGGGAATGGATCATCGGCATCATTTACATTCAATGTTCTGAAAGTAGCACTGTCATCATCATAACCGAATTGTTGAAAATCTTGACCAATAGCATCACTTACAATGTTAAATTGCGATTCTACATCATCGAAAATATTGCTGAGGTTATTCGTTGTAAAGCCTCTACCAATAGAGAAGAAACCATTTCTGTCAAACTCTTGATAAGAATAACCTCCTAAAAGATCTAATTTAAAACTGCCCCATTCTTTAACGTAGTTGACAGTAACATCAAGCTGAGTATTTTCATTCTCAATAGCATTAAATTGCGCTTCACCTACACCAGAAATTTGGTTTACACCAAATACACTACCTGCCAAAGCCGAAATATTTTGACCATCACTATAATCATAACTTGCAAATACTTTAGCACTCAATTCAGGAGTGAATTGATATCCTACAGATAGATTTGCTAAATATCTATTGTTATTAGCTAGTCCTCTGAAATTCTCAATAAGGTTCGCAGGATTAAATCTATTTTCAAAACCATCTGTAGCATCAGGATCGATAGGCTGTGTTGGGTTTGTAGCAAGTGATCCTGAAATAAAATCACCTACAGAGCCAGCTCCTCCAGAAAGGGGCGCCTGAGTATCATTTACTCTAGAAATCGTTCCTTGAAAATTAAGCGTTAGTTTATCATCAAAGAATTTTTGACCAATATTGACACGTCCAGCAATACGCTCTTGAGCTGTCGATAAAACAATACCGTTTTGATTACTATATGTAAAAGAAGATCTTATATTACCACTCCCCCAGTTTTTGGAATAACTTAAGTCGGTTCTTCTGGAACCAACAGAACGTAAATAAAAATCTTGAAAATCAGAATTAAATCCAAAATCCTGACCGGGTAGACCAGCATCTGCTCTAGCAGCACGGAATTCATCTGCGCTTAAAAGATCGTACTCGCTGCGTGAAGTAGAAGTACTAACGGAAGTGTTTAATTCCCAAACACCTTTTCTAGCGCTTCGACCAGATTTGGTTTGAATAAGTACAACTCCGTTTGCCGCTCGTGCGCCATAAATTGCTGTAGCTGATGCATCCTTAAGGATAGAAATACTCTCTATGTCATTGGGATTTAAAAAGGCTAAAGGATTTCTTGGATTAGCTCCACCAATTCCTCCAACTCCAACTCCTGGAGCGCCGCCACCGCCTAAAGGTATACCGTCTATTACGAAAAGAGGATCGTTATTCGAACGAATAGAGTTAGAACCTCTAATATTAAAATTAATAGCAGCACCAGGTTCCCCTGACGCTTCAGAAATAGTAACACCTGATACTTTTCCCTGCAATAATTGTTCTGGAGAGGCAATAACTCCAGTATTAAAATCTTCAGATCCCACTACAGCTACAGATCCTGTAGCATCTTTAATGCGTGTTGATCCATAACCAATAAGGACAACTTCGTCCAATGCATTATCTGGAGCCATAGTAATGCTTATACTACTTCTACCTCCGACAGCTATTTCCTGAGTTGCAAAGCCTACGTAGCTAAAAACCAATACCGCATCACTAGGTACATTATTTAAGGTGTAATTACCGTCAAAGTCTGTACTAGTACCATTTGTAGTGCCTTTTACAACAACACTCGCTCCTGGGAGCGGGCCGTTTTCCTCAGAAACCGTACCAGAAACGGTTTGAGCATTGGCAATCCCCATACAAAGGATTGCGACAAAAAGTAGCATACTCTTGAGTAATACTTTCTTCATAAGATTCTTGTTTAAATTAGTTTGCTTATCATTTAATTTTGCGTTTTACCACGCACTATAAAGGTTAAATTTATGTAAATTTTATGTTTAAACAACGTTTTTATACTATTAAACTTACGAAAACGATTTCGTATTAATAAGTCATTATAACTGCTTTTTTCTCGATAAATAGCCCTAGAAATTAACAACTTCTTAAAATACATCCATTCATTTTTTTTCTTCCTCAATGAGTGTCTAAAGAAAAAGTATAAAGTATCTGTCCTTGTTGTTAGTACTTAATGTTAATTTAAAATGTAATTTGACACCCTCAAACGATTAATAGTATTAAACTTTTCCAAAAGAAAATATGATTCAAACAGATAATAAAAAAGCGCAACATTATGATGTTCTTATTGCTGGAGGAGGAGCTGCTGGGTTTTTTACAGCGATCAATATTGCAGAACAAATAAAAAGAGCGCGTATTGCTATCCTGGAAAGAGGTAAAGAATCACTTACTAAAGTTCGAATTTCTGGAGGAGGTAGGTGTAATGTTACCCATGCTGAATTTATTCCAAGAACTTTATCAAAGAATTACCCTCGAGGAGAAAAGGAGTTGCTTGGACCCTTTCACTCCTTTATGACGGGTGACATTATGGAATGGTTTGAACAACGTGGTGTGTCTCTTAAAATTGAAGAAGATGGCCGTGTATTTCCCATTACGGACTCATCCCAAACAATCATAGATTGTTTTCAAAATCGAATGGGAGATTTAAAAATCCCTGTCCTTTTTAAGCAAGTCGTTAAAAAAGTAACAAAAGATAAAGCGATATGGGTTGTGGAAACTTCTCAAAATATCTTTACCTGTAATCATATGGTTTTAGCTACCGGGAGTAATCTTAAGGTTTGGAACATGCTAGAGATTATGAATCATAGTATTGTACCTCCAGTACCATCCCTTTTTACGTTTAATATAAAAGACAAGCGCATTGAAGGTTTAATGGGAGTGTCGACAAATGCCAGTGTGTATATCGAAAACACAAAGTTAATGGCACAAGGGCCTTTATTGATCACTCATTGGGGATTAAGTGGTCCGGGAGTTTTAAAACTCTCTGCCTGGGGAGCCAGAGAATTACATGAATTTAATTATATATTTTCTATACGTGTGAACTGGTTAGTTGATCTTACGGTTGAAGAGACTATTGAGACATTGGAATTGTTAAAAGAACAACAAGCAAAACAATCACCATTTAAGAAACCGCATTTTGATTTGCCCAAAAGACTATGGCATCGTTTATTGGAAGCAGCAGCGATAGTGCCAGAAAAAAACTGGGCAGATCTCAACAAAAAACAAATACGATCATTAGCTCTGTTTTTATGTTCAAGTGTTTTTCAAGTAGAAGGAAAAAGTACGTTTAAAGAAGAGTTTGTTACTGCAGGAGGTGTCAATTTAAAGGAGATAGATTTTAAAACGTTTATGAGTAAGAAACATGAGAATTTATATTTTGCGGGTGAGATACTTAATATAGACGCGATAACAGGAGGGTTTAATTTTCAAAATGCATGGACTGGTGGGTTTCTTATTGCTAAGTCCATTGTATCTCGTTTACCTTAAGTAAGTATTAATTTAATCTCCAGATTTCAAAATTGAGCAAAGTGGCAAAAGCAATCCAAATGGAATAGGGAATTAATAAATATGCTGCAAGCTTATCCACAACTTTAAACCATTTAATGGTAAAAAGAACAAGTGTAAAAAGAAGAACAATATCAAATAATGCCCATAATGGCTGTTGAAGTCCAAAAAACAAAATGCTCCAGGCGGCATTGAGAATAAGCTGTAATCCAAAATGGTAAAGAGCTGTTTTTACCCATTTGTGATAGAAACCTTTATTCCATACTAATCCGGCTGCGACACCCATCATTATATAAAGGATAGACCATACCGGTCCAAATAGCCAATTTGGAGGAGTGAAGAAAGGTTTGTTGATTTCAAAGTACCAGGTGTTTACGCTGGATTGTGTGCAGATTGCGGCAAAAGCACCTACAGCAATGCATAAAAGGATGCTAAGACTTATTTTTAGTGTCTTTTTTTTGATCACTTTGGGATGGTTTTAATCCTAAGGTAATAATAAATTCAATAATCGATGAATGACTATACCTTATGAATTATATTTGCGCTTAAGCCAATTTCCTCATGGATCACACGCTTTTTATTCCAAAAAAACCAAATCATAAATTACCTTTAGGTCAAACAACCTGGCAATCTCCCAGCAATATTGCTCTTGTTAAATATTGGGGAAAAAAACCTGTGCAGTTACCTCAAAATGCGAGTGTGAGTTTTACACTTCAGCAGTGTCATACAATGACGACGGTACATTATGACGTTAATAAAGAGGCTGGGGCGGAGATTGATTTTAGTGTCTTTCTAGAAGGAGAGTCCGTTCCAGAATTTAAACCAAAAATTAAAGGTTTCTTTGAACGTATTTCGCTCTATATGCCTTTTTTAAAGGACTATAGTTTTATCATAAAAACCACAAATTCGTTTCCTCATAGTTCTGGAATTGCCTCTTCTGCCTCTGGGATGAGTGCTTTGGCTTTGTGTCTTATGGATATGGAACGAGCATTAAACCCTAATATAACAGAGGCTTATTTTTATCAAAAGGCTTCTTTTTTGGCCCGTTTAGGCTCAGGAAGTGCCTGTAGAAGCATTGCCGGACCACTTGTTGTTTGGGGAATGCATGATCAGGTAGATGAAAGTGATGATGTAATGGGGACATTATACCCTTATGATGTTCATCCGGTTTTTAAAAGCTATCAGGATACTATTCTTCTCGTTGATAAAGGAGAAAAACAAGTAAGTAGTACTGTAGGTCATGGGTTGATGAATGGACATTCTTTTGCTGAGGCCAGATTTAGCCAAGCCTATGAAAATTTAGCAAATCTTAAAACCATATTTGCAACAGGAGATCTTGATCAATTTATAAAGATTGTAGAGCAGGAAGCTTTAACGCTTCACGCTATGATGATGAGTAGCCATCCGTACTTTATATTGATGAAGCCAAAAACTTTGGAAATTATCAATGCAATATGGAAATACAGAGAAAATACGGGATCAAAAGTATGCTTTACCCTTGATGCAGGAGCAAATGTACATATGTTATATCCCGAAAGTGAGAAAGCCGCTATTCAAGCGTTTATTGACACAACTTTAGCTGTATTTTGTCAGAATGGACACTATATTAATGATCAGGTAGGTCATGGAGCAAAAAAAATGTAACTTGCATACATTAAGTTTATCTTATGAAAGGTCCCCTTTTCTATTCTAAAATTTTACTCTTTGGAGAGTATGGTATTATCAAAGACTCCAAAGGATTATCTATCCCTTATAATTTTTATAAAGGTGCATTAAAGTGCGATGACAATACAACTTCAGAAGCACTTCAATCCAATAAGAAGTTAAAAGATTTTGCGGCACATCTGAACAGATTATGTTCTAGTGATGAAAGCATAGCTTGCTTTGATATTGATCGATTGTATGAAGATCTTGAGAAAGGCATGTATTTTGACAGTACCATTCCTCAAGGTTATGGAGTAGGGAGTAGTGGTGCGCTGGTTGCAGCAGTCTATGATAAGTATGCCAATAATAAGATTACCGTGCTGGAAAATCTTACCAGAGAGAAATTACTGAAACTCAAAGCTATTTTTGGAGCTATGGAATCTTTCTTTCATGGAAAATCTTCAGGTTTAGATCCTTTAAACAGTTATTTGAGCCTGCCTATTTTAATTAATAGTAAAGACAATCTAGAGCCGGCAGGGATTCCTTCACAACAACAAGAAGGAAAAGGAGCTGTATTTCTTTTGGATAGCGGGATGACTGGTGAAACTGCCCCAATGGTCAATATCTTTATGGAAAACATGAAGCAGGAAGGGTTTAGAAAAATGCTAAAAGATCAGTTTGTAAAACATACTGATGCCTGTGTAGAAGATTTTCTTAGCGGTAATGTAAAATCGTTATTTGGTAATGTTAAGCAATTGTCCAAAGTAGTATTTAATAATTTTAAACCTATGATTCCTAAGCAATTTCATGCCTTATGGAAAAATGGTATTGAAACCAATGATTACTATTTAAAACTTTGTGGTTCTGGAGGCGGTGGCTATATTCTTGGATTTACTCAGGATATAGACAAAGCCCAACAAGCATTAAAAGATTACCGATTGGAAGTGGTCTATAACTTCTAGAATGCGCAAAAAATAATTGTATGCTTTCGCGAAAAAACAAGCTCCGTCTCCTAAAGATGTTTAGTTTGTTTTCTGTAGTACGAGGATACAATATTCTCGTAATCGTCTTAGCACAATATCTGACATCTATTTTTATTCTCGCTCCCGGAAAAGGGTTGCGTCTCATTTTTTTTGATCTTAATCTGTTTTTAATAGTTGCGGCTGGAGCACTAGCTATAGCAGCTGGGTATATCATTAATAATTTTTACGATTCAGAAAAAGATCTTATTAATAGACCGCGTAAGAGTATGCTGGATCGATTAGTGAGTCAGCATACCAAACTGTCTATCTATTTTGTACTTAATTTTTTGTCCATAATAGCCGCCAGCTATGCTTCGTTTAGAGCGGTCGTCTTTTTTGCATTGTTCATTTTTGGAATATGGCTATACTCACATAAAATTAAGAAGATTCCTTTTGTAGGAAATCTTATGGCTGCAACTCTGGCTATTACACCTTTTTTTGCTGTCTTTGTGTATTACAATAACTGGAGTCCAGTCATTTTTGTACACGCGACTTTTTTGTTTCTGGTGATATCTATGCGAGAAATTATTAAGGATCTGGAAAATATTAAAGGTGATATGGCACAGAATTATCGCACAATCCCTGTGGTTTATGGGGTAAGAGTTTCAAAACAATTACTTACATTTCTCGCCGTACTCACTTTAGTTCCGGCTGCGCTATTGTTATTCTATTTTCCTGTTGGACATATGTACTATTACTTTTATGCAAGTATAGGACTGTTAATATTATTACTCATTATTTTGTGGCGCTCTAAAGCACGTATACACTACTTAGTACTACATAATATTTTGAAACTTATTATTGTTTCGGGAGTATTGGGTATTTTATTATTGGATATTAACGTAGTTTTAGATCGCTTGTATTAAGCATTTATTTTTCTTTGTAGACTGCTATTTTTGATACTTTATTTAATGAAACTATGAATACACCAGATAATCATCTTAAAGTTGCTTTGGGTCAGATTGCACCCGTATGGTTAAATAAACAAGGAACCATTACAAAAATTCTAGAGTCAATTACTGAAGCGGCTAGGGAAGGAGCAGAATTAATTGTTTTTGGCGAGGGATTAATACCTGGGTACCCTTTTTGGTTAGCGCTCACTGGTGGTGCCGAATGGAATAAGATGGTAGTTAAGGAATTGCACGCACATTATGCACGTAATGCAGTATCTATAGAAGATGGAGATTTAGATGAAATCTGTGCGCTTTCGCGAAAGCATAAAATTGCTGTTTATTTAGGAATTATTGAACGTCCGATAGACCGTGGAGGACATAGCTTATATGCTTCACTGGTATATATAAATCAAGATGGAGAGATAAAATCGGTACATCGTAAATTGCAACCTACCTATGATGAACGTTTGACCTGGGCTCCGGGTGATGGACATGGATTACAGGTACACCCTTTAAAACAATTTACCGTAGGTGGTTTGAATTGTTGGGAAAACTGGATGCCATTGCCTCGTGCCGCATTGTATGGACAGGGTGAAAATTTACATATTGCTGTCTGGCCGGGAAGTGATTATAATACAAAAGATATTACGCGTTTTATAGCGAGAGAATCCAGATCCTATGTAATTTCTGTTTCCAGTCTTATGAAAGTGTCTGACTTTCCAGAAGATACACCACATTTAGAAACCATATTGGAAAAAGCTCCTGAGATTCTGGGGAATGGAGGTTCCTGTATTGCCGGGCCTGATGGAGAATATATTATTCCACCAGATACAACAACAGAAGGTAATATATATAGTACACTTGATTTTAATCGCATACATGAAGAGCGTCAGAATTTTGATCCTGTAGGACATTATTCAAGACCTGATGTGACACAATTGCATGTCAATAGAGAACGTCAAAGTACTATTAATTTAAAGGATTAAAGCCGCTTTCTGGTTTCTACTTCAACAATATAAAGCGGATACATTATCTGAATTTTTTTAAGCTCCTTTTTTGTAGCATCTACATTACCTTTATATAAGCCTTCTCGAATTGCGGTTTTTGTCTTTGTAAAATCATGGCTGTATAATCGCTGTGATTCTCTATTACGGAGATTATTATATGCCGCAGTGAGCTCATTTTGTACGGCAATATAAGTCTTATAAGATGCTTCTCGGTTTGTAGTCAGCGAGATTACTGCATTGTTAGGATTATCGGAAGACAATGGGTCTCGTGCTCCTCGACAATAATTGCAATAACGATCATCAGTGGGTTGCGCAATCCCTCCATTATCAATAAAATCCACAGCGATATTTTTCAGTTCAGAAAGCGGAATGACATTGTCTTCGACCAAAAGTTCATCCTCCTCATTTAAAAAGATTTCAAGGATATTACGTTCATTAATGACAGAAGAGTTCTTATTTTCTTGTGGTAGATTTCTAAAGATACCTTTGTCCTGAGGAATAGTTGTTGTGACTAAGAAGAAAATAAGTAATAGGAAGGCAATGTCCGCCATGGATCCTGCGTTTACTTCGGGTAGTGTTCGTTTTTTCATGAGTTTTTGAATTTTAATTAAACATTAGACTTTGAATAATTTCTTCACTCATGGCTGGCATTATGAGTTTATCAAGTGTTATGCCATAAAAAGGAATGCCTTTTGTTTTCTCATTCATTGTTTTATACTCCTTCTTTTAAATGTACATTTGCAAAAATTTATTCTATGCACAAAGGAGGAGGGAATCGTAATGGAAAGAAAGCAGCGACAGATGGAAAACGTCCTAATGCTTCTGGAAGAAAACAAGGGAGAAGCTCGAAACCCAAACATGCAAAATCAAAACAACCGAAACCGAAAGAAGATGGTTTGATACGGTTGAATAAATATATTTCAAATTCTGGAATATGTTCTCGAAGAGAGGCAGATACTTATATCGCAACTGGAAGTGTTACGGTGAATGGTAAAGTGATTAATGAATTGGGATATAAGGTTAAGTTGGAAGATGATGTGCGTTTTGATGGTCGACGTATTAATCCTGAACCCAAAACCTACGTATTGTTGAATAAACCTAAAGGTTTTGCCACAACCACTAGCCATGAAAAAGGAAATACGGTTATGGATCTTGTGGCAAAAGCAACCAAAGCTCGCATAAAACCTATAGGCCGTTTGGGAAGAAATGCAACAGGCTTATTACTTTTTACAAACGATGAAGCTGTACATCAACGATTTACAAATTCCAAATCGGGAGTATCAAAATTGTATCAGGTAAGCTTAAGTAAGAACCTTAAACTTGCTGATCTCGATCGTATACGTGAAGGACTTAAAATTGAAGATCGATTAATTCAGGTAGAAGAGATAAGTTATATAGATGGCGTGCCTAAAAAAGAAATAGGAATGTCTATCAAACACACAGGGAACAGTGTCATACGTGCCATTTTTGAAACACTTAATTATGATGTGGTTAAAATAGACTGTGTGTCTTTTGCAGGATTAACTAAAAAAGATTTGCCGAGAGGGCAGTATCGACATCTTACCAATTTGGAAGTCAGTAACCTTAAGATGCTGTAATACGATTAAAATATTTTGCTTTTAAAAATACTAACTTAGGCCTTTTAACTAACCTCCATGGAATATCGCTTAACCATTGTAGTTCCCGTTTACAATGAAGAAGATAACTTAGAAAGAGTAGAACAAGAGTTCTTAAAATTTTTCCCTCAAGCTACCGTCCCTAGCAAAGTGCTTTTTGTCAATGATGGTTCTAAAGATCGAAGTCAGCAACTTATAGAAGATATATGTGCCCGAAACACTGATTTTGAATATATCTCTTTTGCTGAAAATTGTGGTTTGAGTGCAGCGATTAAAGCAGGTTTTGATCATGTGGAGACATCGTATGTGGGTTATATCGATAGTGATTTGCAAACAGCACCAGAAGATTTTAATGTGTTATTAGCTCAGATTGGCGATTATGATTTGGTTACTGGAGTCCGTGCTAATCGTAAGGATAGTTTTGTTAAGAATATGTCTTCAAAAATTGCAAACGGTATCCGTAGAACATTTACTCATGATGGGATGGATGATACAGGTTGTCCACTTAAGGTGATTAAAACAGATTATGCTAAGCGCATTCCTATGTTCAGAGGATTGCATCGTTTTCTTCCGGCCATGATCTTATTGCAAAATGGGAAGGTGCTGCAAGTACCGGTGCGACATTTTCCAAGGATAGCCGGACAGGCCAAATTTGGTTTATGGAATAGACTATTGGGGCCATTGATGGATTGTTTTGCGTATTTATGGATGAAAAAGAAATATATCAATTATACCGTAGGAAAAACCAGTCGTGGATAATTGGGTCATCTTAGTTATAGGGTTTAGCGCACAGCTCCTTTTTTCGGGGAGATCTTTAATACAGTGGTTTCTTTCTGAAAAACAAAAGCAAAGCGTCACCCCTTTGACCTTTTGGTGGTTTAGTTTAGGAGGTGCTTTTTTACTTTTTGTATATGGGTATCTCAGAGCAGATTTTGCCATTATGTTAGGGCAGTCATTAACGTATTTTATATATATACGCAATTTGCAACTACAACAACAATGGAAAAAGATACCTAAGCTATTGGGCGTTTTTTTATGGTTTTTTCCAGTTTTAATTGTTTTGTATGCTTACAATAATGGACAATATGATCTGGATAAGTTATTTAATAATTCAACTATTCCTTTATGGTTATTGGTTTTAGGGAGTATAGCCCAGATAATCTTTACTTTTCGTTTTGTGTATCAATGGATGTATGCTGAGAAACGCAAAGAATCTTCATTGCCCTTCGGGTTTTGGGTATTAAGTCTTACCGGAGCCATATTGATTTTGACGTATGCGATATTGAGAAAAGATATTGTATTATTTTTAGGGCATACGATGGGAATTATCATTTACACCCGTAACTTAATGTTAATCCGTAAACAAGGATGATCCATTTTTTTGAACGAAAGCCTATACTTACCATTATTGTGGTAGGTTGTTTATTGTTGTTGCCCAATTTGAGTTTTTTGGAAGTGACAATCATGGAAGCACGTAATTTTATTACGGCCAGAGAGATGGTTACTGATGGACAATGGATACTAACCACAATGAATGGAGAAGCACGTTATGAAAAACCACCTTTACCAACCTGGTTGACGGCCATCTCAGGAATGGTTTTCGGGTTAAAAAGCCTCTGGGGACTCCGGTTTCCCGCTGCACTTATGGTAATCTTATTAAGCGTCTTTGTGTATATGCTTTCGCGAAAGCTAGCCCATACCAAAAAAACAAGCTTGCATAATGGATTAATTGCACTCACCTCTTTGTATATCATTGCAATTATCTTTGAAGCACCCTGGGATATTTATACGCATACTTTTATGCTCATAGCGGTCTATGGTATTGTTATTCTATTCCGATCAAAGGCATTACATTGGCAAGCGTCGCTTCTGGTTGTTTTTGGAGTTTGCACTTCTGTACTAAGCAAAGGACCTGTTTCTTTTTATGCCTTGTTACTCCCTTTTTTAATCAGTTACGGTATTTGTTATCGCAAAGAGATATCAGGGAAGCAATGGTTTCGAGTATTGAGTCTAATGATATTAGGATTATTGCTCGGGTTTAGCTGGTACATATATGTCCGTTATGTTGACCCAGAGACTTTTAATCGCATTGCTACAGAAGAAACAGGAAATTGGGCCAGTTTTAATGTGCGACCGTTCTATTATTATTGGAGTTTTTTTACGCAAAGTGGACTATGGACTATTCCAGCATTCATAGCCTTGTTATATCCTTATTTAAAATCGAGAGTAACTGATTTAAAAGGGTATCAATTTACCTTGTTTTGGATCATGTTGAGTGTGTTTTTACTTTCCGTAATTCCAGAGAAGAAATCCCGTTATTTGATGCCTGTATTACTCCCTTTAGCATTGAATACGGGATATTATATTAATTATTTAATAAGACGTTTCAAGGAACTTTCTGATAGAAGAGAGCTCATTCCGGTTTATTTTAATTTTGGATTAATGAGTATTGTTCTTGGTTTGGGACCAATAGCAATTTTAGTTTATTTAATTACCTCTGGAGAATCTTTAGGATGGTATTCTTATTTGTTTGCTCTATTGCCAATGATTAGTGCGATTTTCTTATTTAAATTTCTGATAAGAAAAGATATGCTAAAGGTTTTTTATAGCCTTGTACTAAGTATTCTTACTGCTATTCCTTTTTGGTTGTCTATTCAAAAAGAGTTTAAAAATGAACCTGTGTTATTTGAGTTTGATCAATCGTTACCCTTGTATAGCTATAATTTAGAAACACCAGAAATATGGTATGTTGTGGGGCGTAAAGCATTAAATTTTGGGCCAAAAGAAACCTTAAAATACCCTAAAGAAAATACATTTCTTTTTATGGATTATGGAGTTAATTCTGATAAACATTATAAAAAATACTTAAAAGAATACGAGTTAGAAGTATTAGGAACTTTAGACTTAAATAAACCGGGTTTAAAACGGCGTAATCGTAAGTGGATAAATATAATAATGGCGACTAAGCGATAATAATTTTTGATCTCTTACGAGAGACTTCCCAGATAAAATATCCTATTACAATACTATATTCTAAAGCGACCATCCATAAATTTTCTTTAAACCCTTCAAGGCCATAAGCACTATAACTTAGCATAATTGTCGCACTCCAAACCAAAGGAAATCGATATTTGGTAAATACACAAAGTGCAAGGGGCATAGCAACATACCAGGGATGAACTGTGGTGGATAGTAAGAAGTAAAAAGATATGCTTAGTACCATTGCAGTAATTGTTCTTCCTATGGTTTTATTGTTTCTTAAGAAGGTAATAAGAAGTAACACGCCTATCGTAATAAGAGGAAGTATTTTACCAACACTCTCAATAATATTCCAACCAATAGTCTGAAACCCTATCCAGCGTATGATATAATAGATACTACCATTAAATTCAAATTTTTGAAACCAAAGGCCTATGGTCTCTGTAAAATTTGCCAGAAATTCAGGCGATAGAAAGGGAATGAAGGTTACTAGAATACTCAGTAATACCACCAAATAAAAACCAATAAGTTTAGGGATGGATTTTAAGCTTTCGCGAAAGCGTCTCCATGAATTACTTTTCTCCAAAAAGAAATATTGAAAAAATAAGGGCAGAAAAAACAAAGGGATAAGTTTTACGGAGACTGAAATTGCTAACAATACACCACTTCCTATCCATTTTCTTAGATGTAAAAGATATAAAGACCAGATCAAAAAAAAGATCATTACCGGCTCAAAATGAAGATTTCCGGTCATTTCAATAATAATGAAAGGATTGAGCGCATATAGGAATATGTAATGCTCGGGCAGTTTGAGTCCTTTTAATAATTTTCTTCCAAAAAAGATAATGCCTAGATCTGCCAGAATAATTAAAACTCTGAAAACTATAGCCGCACCTATAATACTATGCTTAGATATAAATCCAGCTATAACAAAACATAATTGATTCACCGGCGGATAATTGGTGTAATGGCTTGCATTAAGATCGCCCATACCCTGATATAATTCTTGAGCTTGCGTAACAATATTTGCCTGTCCGGATTCTAGATATTGTAGAACCGTAGTTAAGTAAGGATTAATACCTTGAGCAGCGAGGCGTCCATCCCAGATAAACCGATAAAAATCTTGAGAAAGGTTAGGAATGACAGGTAAAAAAATCAATCGAAATAATACAGCCAATCCCAGAAGTAACCAGAAATGCTCTTTAGCTATTTTTAATATCTGAAGAAATAGAAAAAACAATCCACCATAAAGTGTGATGAGTTTAATGAAATCACTACGATCTAATTGATAGGCAAATGCAAAATAGAATGCAATACTCAAGCCAGCAAAAAGGAATGTAAGTCTATGGTATTTTAAAATTTGGGCGATCACGCCTTTGAAGTTAATGACTTAAAGAAAACAAAACCAAAACCTAAGAATAACATTAAATGAAATGGAAAAAGCCCGAAATCACCACCCTGATCTCCCACAACAAAAGCGCTATACATGCCAAAAGCAAAGTAGATCATTAGAATACCTTCAAAAATAATATTGAGAGATACCTTTTTACGGAGGTATTTATTGCCCTTCCAACTATCTTTAAGTGTATTAATATTAAATTTTGGCGTTCGTATAAAATCACTTCGTTTACCGATATGCCCTTCCATTACTGCAATAGAGTTATGTAGCGAGAAGCCCATGGCGATACTAAAGAATGTAAAGAACATTCCAACGTATCGTATAAACTGTTTGGGTCCTCCTCCATAAATATTTTTAAAAGTAAACCAGTAACAAATAAAGAATATCAGGGTACTGATGACAAAGAAGCTCATCACTACAAAATAAGGCTTCAAATGCCCATATTCGTTTTTAATATAAAGCATTGGAATACTAAGAATAGCAACAATAAGGACATTGAGAAACATGGTGCTGTTTAACAAATGTAGGATCCCATGTATCTTAGTTTTGACACTTATATTTTTACTCCCTAAAACTCTAAAAAGCATTTTTCGGAAGTTTTCTGCACCTCCTTTATTCCATCTAAACTGTTGGGATCGAGCAGCACTAATTACTACAGGAAGTTCTGCCGGAGTTTCAACATCTTCCAGATACTTAAACTTCCATTGTTTAAGTTGGGCACGATAACTTAAGTCAAGATCTTCAGTTAAAGTGTCTCCTTCCCAATTTCCTGCATCAATGATACATTCTTTGCGCCATACCCCTGCAGTGCCATTAAAATTAATGAAATGCCCTTTTGAATTACGACCTACCTGCTCTAATGTAAAATGTGCATCTAAGGCAAAAGCCTGTACTTTAGTAAGAATTGAATAATCCTTATTAATATGGCTCCATCGTGTTTGAACAACACCTATTTCGGGATCTTTAAAATAAGGGACAGTACATTTTAACCAATCGGGTTCAGGAAGAAAGTCTGCATCAAATATGGCAACAAACTCACCTTTAGCAAATTTAAGCCCTTCTTTAAGGGCTCCAGCCTTAAAACCACTGCGGTCTTCTCTTGTGACATGTTGTATATCTAAACCTGTTTTCTGAAGCGTTTCAATATGTTTTGCGGTGATAGCAAATGATTCATCAGTACTATCATCGAGCACCTGAATTTCTAATCTGTTTTTTGGATATTCTATTCTTGCAATATTATCCAGAAGCCGTTCCATAACATAGAGTTCATTATATACAGGTAACTGTATAGTAACGTATGGGGTTTCATCAAGATTTGATAAATCAAATTGCTCGCAATCATTACTCTTTTTACGCCCTTTAAGATAGTTGAATAGCAAATTAAGCTGCGCAAGAGCATAAAGAAAAATGAGCAATAGTGCTACAGAATAAATGACGATAATGATGGTTTGTAAAAGCATTATTTGACGCTGTATTTAAAAATCCAACTCAAAATTTTAACGCCTGCAAAGATAGCACCTTTTGCGGTACCAGAAACCTTCGAGATTCCTATGCGATTTCTATATTTTACAGGAATTTCCATATACTTCATTTTTTTTCTCAGTACCTTAAGTTGCATTTCAACGGTCCATCCATAAGTTCGATCCTCCATACCTAAATCCAGAAGACTTTTATATTTCATGGCTCTAAAAGGACCTAGATCTGTAAAACGTGCATTAAAAAACAATTTCATTAAAGACGTAGCTAGCCAATTGCCAAAAATTTGAGGTTCCGTCATACTTCCTTTTTCGCGTAAGCTTTTATGCCGTGCGCCTACAACAAGATCACAATCATCCTGAACAATAGGAGCAATAATTTCTGTAAGTTGTTCTGGATAATCACTATAATCCCCATCAAGAAAAACTACAATATCGGGTAATGTTTTTTGTTGTGCAATATAATCAAGCCCCTTAAGACATGCATGACCATACCCCATTTGAGGCTCCCGAAGAACAGTCGCGCCGGCTTGACTAGCATTTTGTTCTGTAAGATCTGTAGAGGCATTATTAACTACAATTATTTCAGAAATCACTTCTGGGATGTCTCGAATTACCGAGCCAATAGAGTCCTGTTCATTAAAAGCAGGAATAATTACTTTAATAATGGGAGTCTTCATCTAAAAGATAAAACCGAACGTAGTAAGTTTGATTTCAGGGTTGTCTCGCTTAAAACTTTTCTTGTCAGTCCATTCGCCAATCCTCTGATCATTTTTATATTTTTTGACCTTAACAAGCTTACGACCCTTATATACTAGGGAATATCCGTTCTTTTTGTTGTTTTGGAATTCTATTTTTTCTTTGTTACGTTCTGCAAGGTCGTAAAAAATCCACCATTTTTCGGCAATATCATTATTATAATGACCTTCTCGCTCCAAAGACCCATCTTCTCGATAAAAGTACCAATACCCAGTTTTTTTATTGGAAGAAAAATGTCCTTTTGCGGCAACGGTACCATTTGAATGATAAAACTTCCAATACTTAACTTTCATATCTCCCATAGACCAACCTTCGGATTTTAGTTTGCCATTAGCATAGTAATCCTTTGCATATAGCTTTATGACATCTGTTTCCAGAGGATTTGATCCGAGGATAAAAAAGATAACGATTGTTAGTTTAAGTATCATTACGGAAGCCTTAGACGCAGAACCCTCGAAACACTAACATAAAATGTGTTAAAAAAATAGGTGTCGGATAAGCATAAATAAAAAGTTACATTTACCCTATGAAGTTAAGCTACTGGGAAAATAAATCGTGGTTTTCAGATATAGATTTTACTATTATAGGAAGTGGTATTGTAGGTCTTAATTGTGCATTGCGCTTACGCGAAAAATTCCCTAATGCAAAAATCATTGTTCTTGAAAAAGGAGTGTTACCGCAAGGAGCGAGTACTAAAAATGCAGGTTTTGCTTGTTTTGGAAGCGTTTCAGAAATTTTGGATGATCTCAAAACACATACTGAAGAAGAAGTATATGAGTTGGTAAAGCAAAGAAGAGATGGTTTAAATCTATTACGAAAGATAGTGGGTGATACGCCTCTGGATTTTAAGTTATACGGAGGGTATGAACTTTTTATGCCTACGGATAATGAGCTTTTTGAATCTTGTATGGATCATTTAACCAAAATAAATAAAATGCTTAACCCTCTTTTTAAAGAGGAAGTCTATCACTCAAAATCCAATAATTTTGGATTTAAGCACATAAAGGATAAGGTGATCTTTAACAGCTTTGAAGGTCAGGTCGATACAGGAAAGATGATGAAGGCATTGTTAGATTTGTGTCAAAAAAGTGATATCAAAGTTTTAAATGGTATTGAAGTTACCTCTTTTGAAGATCAAGATAATGCTGTTATGATTGCGACAGCGTCGTTTTCCTTTAGAACGAAAAGACTTGCGATCGCAACTAATGGGTTCTCACAACAATTAGATTTGGATAAAGTCATTCCAGCACGAGCGCAGGTGCTTATTACTAAACCGATAAAAGATCTTCATATAAAAGGGACTTTTCATTTAGATAAAGGCTATTATTATTTTAGGAATATAGATAATCGTATCCTTTTAGGTGGTGGACGAAATCTGGATTTTAAAGCAGAAGAAACTACAGCATTTGGAGAGACTGTGCTTGTCCAGTCCAGATTAAAAGAACTTTTAGAAGATGTAATTTTACCTAATAATGACGTAACTATTCATTATAGTTGGAGTGGCATTATGGGAGTTGGAAAACAAAAGAACCCTATTGTGCAACAAGTTTCGGCTAATGTCTATTGCGGTATACGATTAGGTGGAATGGGTATAGCCATTGGTAGTAATGTTGGAAGAAATTTGGCAGAT
>CAZPTJ010000029.1:0-19630 GCA_964589085.1 uncultured Flavobacteriaceae bacterium
TTTAGTTTTTAAGAAAGAATTCTTGGCAGTTTGATGCGAGGGGGTTTATTTTATATAGAATCGAGCTTACTTTTCAATTCTGAAAAGAGTTTAAAAGGTCCTTTTAATATAAAAGAGTTGGAAACAAAAGCGGGGATATTTCCTCTAGGATCTAGATGTAACTGTTGCGTTAGTTTAACACCTTTACCGAAACGTTCAATAAGCCAATATCCTTTAATATCTTTAATGCGGATTACGTTTTCATCATACATAAATTTTTCTGGTGTAGCACGAATCTCAATTTTAGCAGATGATGCATTTTTGTGTATAACCTCAATAGTTGAAACCACATCACGATCTTTTAAAGGCCAGGGCATTTTATGTTTTGCATAATAGACACGTTGACCAATGACTTTTTCTTCAACTAAATAGTTAATGCCATATTCATAGGACGCTGTATAATTGGGAGCTCTATACAAAAGCTCATGGACAACCTCATCTACTGATGCATTAATAAAAGTTTCGGCTTTATACTCTTTAAAATTACTACCGTCTATTTTACGGGTATAAATTTGGATGCCGTTATCATCTTTTTTAAGCTGCCATGAAGAAGGAGCTATATTGGATAATAACAATGGAGTAAAACAAATAAGAAGAAAACTGATATATCTTTTCATCTTGCATTTAGTACGGGTTAGGCATCAAAAATTACAAGATATTATGAATGAAAATTTATTTTCTTCCAAAGTCTGCAGGGATTTCTCCCCAAGCCTTAGTTTCCCATTTTACAATAACGGTGGTATAGTTATTTTTTGAAAGCCATAATTCTGCTCGTTTGATGAGATCAAAGAGTATTTTATTTTTTTCGGAAAGAACAAGTTGTGTGTTGCACTTTTTTTTACGGACCCAACCCATAGCAATTCTAGAATCTGAATACAAGATCCGATCACTTTTGTTTTGTTTCAAAAAAGCAAGTCCGTGAACTAAAGCTAGAAATTCACCTACGTTACTAGTGCCTTGATCAAAAGGACCCTGATGGAAGAGTTGTTTCTTTGTTTTGGTATCTACACCACGATATTCCATCTTTCCGGGGTTTCCACTGCTGGCAGCATCAACAGCGATAGAATGTAAATTGGGCGCGCCTATGCGCTCTAACTCTTCCTTGGTAAGTGCAGATGGCGTATTTTTAGGTCCTTTAAAATCCGAGTAATTGCCGTTATAGGCTTTTTTTGCGGTTTCAAAAGTGCTAAATGATTTGTATTGTGCACCCTTATAACCTGTAATCATGGCTTTACAATCGTCCCAGGAAGTATAGATGCCAGGACGTTTTCCTTTCCAGACAACATAAAACTTTTCTTTTTTAGCCATACTTCAAATAAAAACGCTACTAAATGAGTGTTTACTGCTCTTTTAATAATTTGTCGATTATAATTGGGAAGTGTTGATATTCCAATTTATGTATTTTTTCTGCGAGTGATTCAGGAGTTTCTTTGGGTTCAACAGGAACCGTTGCTTGAAAAATAATAGCTCCTTCATCGTATTCTGCCGACACATAATGGATTGTAATACCAGATGAAACTGGTTCGTTTTGTGCTTTCGCGAAAGCGCAAACAGCTTCATGAACATATTTACCATACATGCCTTTACCCCCAAACTGAGGTAATAATGCGGGGTGTATATTAATAATTTTATTAGGAAATGCCTGAATTATCTTTTTTGGGAAAAGCCATAGAAATCCTGCAAGAACAATTAAATCAGGATTTGCGCCTTCAACTAAGTGAAGCACATCATCTCGTTCATAAAGTGCAGTTTTATTAAAACTAAATGCTGCAACAGATGCCGCTTTGGCACGTTCTAATACTTTGGCATTCTTGTTGTTTGACAGGATTTGCACAACTTGGGTATCCGTACGGCCTTGAAAATAGTCAATAATACGTTGGGCGTTGGTACCGTTGCCTGAGGCAAAAATCACAATTCGTTTCATATATCAAGAGCAGTTGTGTAGTGCAAAACAACGGATTATTAATAACATTTTGAAGGTTTTTAAATCGAAAATTAAATGATAAATGATTAAATTACCTTCACATTTTAATGGCAAGAACTCGTTTAAACATAAAGTTTGTTATTTTTGCCACTTAATTAAAAAATTAAATTTAAAGTTATGTCAGACATTGCATCAAGAGTTAAAGCAATTATAGTAGACAAATTAGGCGTAGATGAAAACGAAGTAGTCACTGAAGCAAGCTTCACAAACGACTTAGGCGCTGATTCATTAGACACTGTGGAACTTATCATGGAATTTGAAAAGGAATTTGATATTCAAATTCCCGACGATCAAGCAGAAAACATTGCAACTGTAGGTCAGGCAATTTCATATATAGAAGAGGCGAAATAAGCAACCTTTATGGAGTTAAAGCGAGTTGTTGTTACTGGACTTGGTGCACTTACACCAATAGGAAATAATATCCAAGAATATTGGGAAGGACTATCTACTGGAAAAAGTGGATGTGCTCCTATTACGTATTATGACACAGAAAAGTTTAAGACAAAATTTGCTTGTGAACTTAAAAATTTTAACGCTTTAGATTACTTTAACCGTAAAGAAGCGAGAAAATTAGACAAATTTGCCCAGTATGCTTTGGTGGCTTCCGACGAAGCCATCGAAGATGCTGGAATAGACCTTGAAAAAGTCGATAAATTTAGAGTAGGTGTTATCTGGGGAGCTGGAATAGGGGGTATAGAAACATTTCAAAATGAAGTGGTTAATTTTGTTGAGGGAGATGGAACTCCGAGATTTAACCCCTTCTTTATTCCTAAAATGATTGCCGATATTGCTCCTGGTAATATCTCGATTAAGCATGGTTTTATGGGGCCTAATTATACAACGGTTTCTGCCTGTGCTTCTTCTGCCAATGCGACTATTGACGCATTGAACTACATCCGGCTTGGACATTGTGATATTATTGTAACCGGAGGAAGTGAAGCTGCAGTGACACAGTCGGGAATGGGAGGTTTTAATGCGATGCATGCCTTGTCTACCAGAAACGAGGATCCACAAAAAGCTTCCAGACCTTTTGATGCTAACCGAGACGGTTTTGTGTTAGGAGAAGGAGCGGGTGCACTGATCTTAGAATCCTATGAACATGCAAAAACTAGAGGAGCTAAAATCTATGCAGAAGTTTTAGGAGGAGGGATGTCTAGTGATGCATATCATATGACAGCGCCTCATCCAGATGGAATCGGTGTAGAACGGGTAATGCTAAATTGCCTTAGAGATGCAGGATTAAACCCTGAAGATGTCGATCATATTAATACCCATGGAACCTCAACACCTCTTGGTGATGTAGCAGAACTTAAAGCTATACGTAAAGTGTTTGGAGAGCATTCTAAGAATATTAATATTAACTCCACAAAATCGATGACAGGTCATTTGTTGGGTGCAGCGGGAGCCATTGAGGCTATAGCTTCTATCCTCGCTATGAAACATAATCTTGTGCCGCCTACCATAAATCATGAAGTGATTGATGAAAATATTGATCCTTCATTTAATCTTACACTCAATAAGGCACAATCGCGACCCATTAATATAGCGATGAGTAATACCTTTGGATTTGGAGGGCATAATGCTTGTGTACTTTTTAAAAAATTAGATGCCTAAATCAGATGAACGGCATAAAAAAAATATTTTCTTCCCGTCTTGATAAGGACGGGATTTTTTTTAAACGTATGCAAGCCATACTAGGATTTAAGCCTAAGAATATAAAGTATTACGAAAAAGCGTTTACGCATCGCTCACTTAACCTTAAAAAGGAAGATGGTAATGCTTTAAATTATGAGCGTCTTGAATTTTTGGGAGATGCTATGCTTGGAGCAGTTATTGCCGCCCATCTTTTTGAAGAAGTTCAGGGAGGTAATGAAGGTTATTTAACTAAAATGCGCTCTAAAGTTGTAAGTAGAGAACATTTAAATGAATTAGGACGGGATTTAAATCTCTTGCGTTATGTACGCGCGAGCATACCAAAAGAAAATTTTGGTGTTAATATTCATGGTAATTTATTTGAAGCTTTAGTAGGAGCAATTTATTTGGATAGAGGATATAAGTATTGCCGTAAATTTATTTACAAGCGTGTTATCGTGCCGTATGTAGATATTGAGAAATTAGAAGGTAGAATTATAAGTTACAAGAGTCTGCTTATTGAATGGTGCCAAAAGCAGAAACACAGTTTTAAGTTCGAAACATTTGAAGATACGGGACAGGATACGATAAAGCATTTTGCCGTTCGCCTTTATATTGACAATAAAGTAGCAGCAAAAGCTAGGGCTACTTCTAAGAAGAAAGCCGAAGAAATTGCATCCAAACGGGCTTTTTATGCATTTCAACGAGAAATAGAAGATGGTTAAATACTCCATTAAGAAAAATTAACGTATTTTTTGCCATTGAATAATGCAGAATTGAATAAACTTAATGTGGCAAGAATTCCCTAAACGAAAATACTTCTTCACCTTTATAGTTTTAGCACTTTGTAGTGTTATAGCTATTTATTGGATAACCAAAGAGGTTCTTAGAAAGCAGAAAGAAACCATGGTTCTGGAGCTTAAAAGCGCCAATGAATTAGCAGCTCATGAATTTAAAGAAGCACTTAATACCTATGCAACATTAATTACAGGTATTAAAGGATATATTGAACTTAATGATTCAGTACCTCACAAAGAAGAGGTAAAATCCTTTCTATATAATCAGTTGGATGATTTGTCCCTTTTACCTCCCTTTAACATATCGTATGTCGATACAAATCATATCATAGTCTTTGATTTTACTAATGAAATTGTGCCCTCCATGAGCCTCGAAGGAGCTTCTATGACAGATATAATAGGAAAAGAGGGTGTCAAGCGGATGGATCGATTAATGCATTCAGAAGATTTTTATGCTTCTGATCCCACAAATCTATTGGAGGGAAGAGTTGGATTTCCCTTGGGGTTTGGAGTATTAGATTCTGAGGATAAATCCATAGGTTATATTACATCTGTTGCTGAATTTAAACCCATAATGGACAGAGTATATACTTATATAAATAGTAAAGACTTTGTTTATAAATTCATGAGTCAGGACGGGGTTTATTTTGACAGAACACGTTCTTATAATAATCAAAAAGTGTATGCAAAAGAACGGGATAGAGAATACTTTAAGAATTTCGATATTCCCGAAGAGGCATATATTTTTACGAACGTTCCGTTTTACAATAAAATCTTCACTATAAGCACAGCATTTAAAAAGCAAAAGCAATATAGCCTGGGACTATTACTGACATCTATATTCTGGTATGTGCTTGTTTTAGGGTTTTTGCTTTTCGTAATTAGTCAGTTATATCTCTATAAACGGAAAAATGCAATTATTGCTGCTCAAAAAGAACAGTTGACAGAGTTGGTTGCTACAAAAAATAAATTCTTTTCCATAATCGCCCATGATTTGAGAAGTCCCTTATCATCAGTAATTAATTTTCTGGATATGCTTAAAGTAGGAGAAACAGATATTCATACTAATAAGGAAATTGTAAAGGATTTAGGAGAATCAAGTAAGAACAGCTTATCCTTATTAGATAACTTACTAAAGTGGTCTAAAGTGCAAACAGGGAACTTAAAATTTAACCCTGTATCCATCAACATTCTTAAGATTATAAAAGATCAGATACGGGTTCAGAAATATAATGCTGACAAGAAAGGAATTAAAGTTATAGTTGAAAGTAATTTTAATGGCAATAGTAGAGGTGATAAAAATATGGTAGGGACGATAATACGCAATTTACTCTCCAATGCTATAAAATTTTCTCATGCTGATAGTGTCATTGCTGTTGAAATACATAAAGAAGGAGACACTATTGGAATAAATATAGAGGATAGTGGAATAGGGATACCTGAAAAAAAATTAAGTAAACTGTTTGATGTTACCGAAATGACGGTGCAACTAGGAACTGTTAATGAAAAAGGCTCTGGTCTAGGTCTTATTTTATGTAAACAATTTGTTGAGATTCATAATGGGAAACTAGTTGTGGAAAGTGTGGAAGGAGAAGGAACTGTAGCAAGCTTTACATTACCCATTTAGACACAGAATTGCTCATATGCCTTAACGCAAACGTTTTCGTTTAATATTCCGTTATATTATAATTATCTAAGCGTAGGATTACCTATACATTGTGTATCTTTAAATTTCGTAGATACGCTATGGGAATGCATAAATTGGTGTTAGAAGACACGATAGGTTATGACTTTGATCTTATTGCCTTACACTGTTCATTAGAGGAATATCAACTCGCCTTTCTTCTTAATAAATATCTTAATCTGAGGTTCTATAGAGCTCCAGAAGATTTATCTGTATCCTTTAAAGAGCTATGTGCTTATTTTCCTATATATCATTATGAGGACAAACAAAAATGTTTGTTTTATGACCTTATAAGCAATCGCAATAAGTCAAAATTTGAAAACATCCAGGCGGCAGATGATTTATTCGGAAATATAATTACAGCAGAAATTAATGTGCGATTAATTCCTGAATTAAAGAAGGTAGATTTTCTGCTTAAAATTACCGAAGAAGGATGTGTTTTTTCGAAAACAAATACACTAGCCATACTTAATAATATACCACAAATCGTCACTGCATATGCGGTCGACGTTGAGCAATTAAAAACTAAAGAAAACCTAATTTTTGCCTAATGCCAACTAGAAAAAAAACCAAAATTGTTGCCACTTTGGGGCCAGCTACGTCTACCAAAGGAATTTTGCACAAGATGATAAAAGCGGGTGTAAATGTTTTTCGCATTAATTTTTCTCATGCAGATTATGCCGATGTTGAAGAGCGTATACAGATGATACGTGCATTAAGTGATAAATATGATTATCACATCTCGATTCTAGCAGATTTACAAGGCCCGAAGCTTCGTGTAGGGCGTATGAAGGAAGAGGTAATTGTACATCCTGATGACGAGATCATATTTTCAACGGCAGAGGAGTTTGAAGGAACAAAGGAACGAGTTTATATGAATTATAAACAGTTCCCACAAGATGTAAAAAAAGGCGAACGAATACTGCTTGATGATGGAAAGCTCATTTTTGAAGTTGTAAAAACGGATAAAAAAAATGAAGTCGTCGCAAAAGTAATTCAAGGAGGGCCATTACGATCACGTAAGGGTGTAAACCTACCTAATACCAATATCTCCTTACCAGCGTTGACAGAAAAAGATGTTAAGGACGCCATTTTTGCCATACAGAAAGAAGTAGATTGGATTGCACTTTCTTTTGTACGACATGCAGAGGATTTAAAAGAATTACAGGCTATAATTAAGGAACATTCTAACTATAAGATTCCTATTGTTGCCAAAATAGAAAAACCTGAAGCGGTTGAGAATATTGATAAAATTGTAGCTTATTGTGATGGTCTGATGGTTGCACGAGGAGATCTTGGTGTAGAGGTACCTGCTCAAGAAGTCCCTTTAATTCAGAAGCAATTAGTACTGCGTGCAAAAAAAGCACGCATCCCTGTAATTATAGCAACACAAATGATGGAAACTATGATTTCCAGTCTTACTCCTACGCGTGCAGAGGTTAATGACGTAGCAAATTCTGTAATGGATGGTGCCGATGCAGTGATGTTAAGCGGAGAAACATCTGTAGGTAAATATCCTGTACAGGTTATTGAGCGTATGACTTCGATACTAAAAAGTGTGGAAGACTCTCCCTTAATTCATGTTCCTGAAGACCCACCACATATTCGCACAAAACGATACATCACAAAAGCAATATGTTATCATGCCGCTCATATGGCTAACGAAATAAATGCAAAAGCAATTTCAACTATGACTAATAGTGGATATACAGCTTTTCAGATCTCAGCATGGAGACCACAAGCTCATATTTTAGTATTTACGTCTAACAAACATATTTTGACACAACTTAATTTGTTGTGGGGCGTAAAGGCTTTTTTCTATGATAAACTAACAAGTACTGATGAAACAGTAGAAGATGTAAATAATATTGCTTTAGAAAAAGGATTTGTTGAAAAAGGAGATATGCTTATTAATCTGGCAGCTATGCCTATATGTGATAAAGGAATGGTAAATACGTTGCGGATTTCTGAAGTTAATGGGTAAATAAAAATGACTCTTTTTTAAAAGAGTCATTTAAAGTATTATTTGTAAGGGATAGAGGACTAAAGCGTCGCTTCGATTTCTTTTAAAATAAAATTGTTACCCTTTTTTATGATGGTTACGGATCTACTATAATCCCGAATTTGATACGTATAGGTCAATGTTGTAATTGATCCGTTTACACCTCTTTTTACCTCATATTCATCCTTTACGGTTTTTGTTCTTTTATCAGGATTAACATAAATATGCTTTGACGAATTAGATAAATCTATGACGGATGTTTTTGGCAAATCAAGAAGACGTTGCGCAATATTCAAAGTCGTTTTCCAATCTTTTGCTGGAAGCTCTATACTTTTTGTCATACCGTATTTAGAGCCTTTGGGATGAGCTTGCTCAGTGACTACAACTTTATGTGTATCCGTTGAGATTCTCTTGGCGTATGCACTAAACGATTCATCTTCTCGGGGAGGTGCTATTTGAGTTGTATATCCACTAAAGACAAAACCTTTGGCTCCCTGATATTCGACGGCGATCATGGCTCCTTGTATACCTTCAATGATCATTTCGGTATTTTCTGGGGTGTACAAATAACTTATTTGAGAACCATAAGGAAGCGTGAGTAGTTTTTCAGAACGCAAATTTGTCCCTTTTCTTAAAGAGAGTCCACTATTGGCAATAACATAATAAGGTTTATTTACCGGACTTATTGTCGTTGAAACAGCTTCAGCAAGTAGCGGTTTTTCTGTAGTAGTAATTACAGTTTCCTTTTCAGAGGAAGTATTGATTGTTTCTTTTTTTTGATTTGTACAGCTCAGAAGCATTCCAACTAAAGCAATACAGTAGATAGCAGATGTTTTCATAATTAATTTTTGTTTTGGGTTTATATTGTCTTACTTATTAACCCAAATGTAGGAGGAGACACTCTTTATATATGGGGCTTTCTAGAATTAGTAGATAGTAAACTAGAATTCGTTGAAGTAATGAGAACTTACCAGTTTACATTTAAAACAATAAAAGAGGAATTAAAACCAAAACCCTAAACTAATGAACCATTCGCTTTGCAGAACCTCGGGGCTTAATGAATATTTTACCTGAAGAGGGCCTAAGAAGGTTTCAAAAGCATATCCTAATGCATAACCCGAGAAGTCTGGTGAAGAAAACCACTCTCCGGAAGAAAAAAGATCATCTTCTATATTGGCATAATTTGCAGTGAGCGTGATATGATGTTTTTTATAGAATGCATAATCCAAATCAAGGGCAAGTTTTACATAACCATCACCTGTGAGACTTAGATAATCATATCCCAAAAACGGGATAATACTATTAAGATAATTATTTCCATAACCACCCAGAAAGAAATCCAATGTTTGTATATCACTACCTCCCACTTTAAATCCTCCAGCAGCTTCTGTAAGTATACTAAGGTGAGGGGATAATTGTTTTGCATATTTTAGAGAAGCATTGGCTATAGAAAACTCTGTAAAATTGGAATTAAAATCATCAGCAAATAAATAAAGATCAAAATCTCCTTTGAAGTAGACGCCAGAGGTAGGAAAAAAACGTTTGTCAAGAGAGTCAAAAACCAATTGTCCTTTGGCTCCATAAAGATGGCTTTTTTCAAAAGTAAAATTAACATCTTCTTCATCAGGACTAAGCACGGTCTCGGTATCAATGCTTAAATATTTGTGTTGAACCCCAATATCAAGCGAAAATGTCTTTATAAAAAGGGTTTTGATATATAGCTCATTACTTAGGTCACTGTAGTTGAGACCAACACTATTTACCGATGCAAAATCAAAGGTGCTTATAGCTTGAGCAATGTCTCTATTGATTCCTTGATCGAAAGTATTGAACGATGAGCGTAAACCAACACTCCAGAAACCTTTATCAATATAGTAGTCAAAGCGATATCTTATATTCTCGCCGAGGACCAGATCAAAAGAGGTCAGGTCATCTTTAAACAAGGTTCGTTTTTTAGTGAAATTAAGCAGTGCCCCGCTACGATATAAATCATCATAATGTAACCCTAAGCGAATGTTTTGTGTGCTCTCAGATTCTCTTAACCAAACATTCAAACCCCGATCTTCCCTTTTTTTGGTTATTTGATATCCAATGCGGCCAAAATTATTACTGGTGGCCAGATTATTAACACCTTCTTCTAAAGACTTATAATCAGTAATTTGAGGAGGTTTAAGCTTTAATTTTCCTTGGATGAACTTATCAGAATAGCGTTCATTTCCTTCAATAATGAGGGTGTCAATTCTAAAAGGGTCTTGATCCTGCGTTTTCTGAATAGAAGAAGATGGCGTTTTATCCTTTTTTTGTCTGGAGGCGACACCCTGCAAAGCCTGTAGTTGTTCGTAGGCCTTGACACTACCTTCTTCTATAATTTGAATGGCTTCATCAAAGGAAACAACCGTATAATCATCTATATTAGGTCTAATGTAAATATCAGTTAATTTTTTTTTGACTTTCATGACCTCAATCGTCCGAAAATTATTTACTTGAATAAGAACCTCAGGCGCCGATTTTAAGTTTTCTCTATCCCTTAATTCATCCTGAACATCAATTCCTATAATAACATCAACACCCTTTTTCTTTAACTCCTCCACGGGATAGTTATTTACTACGCCTCCGTCAGTAAGTAATCGTCCATCTAAGTAGACAGGTCTGAATAATGAAGGTAAAGCACCACTAGCACTTATGACTTCAGGTAAGTATCCCTGATTTAAAACAATTTCTTCACCAGTTTCAACATCAGTAGCGATGCAAAAAAAGGGAATAGGAAGGTCTTGAAAATTAACAGTATCTATATGATCTGTGAGACGGACTAGCATATTATATATGCCTTGTCCTTTTGAAATAGCCGAAGGAACGGAGAGTTTAAAACGATCAAAGGGAAGTGTTATAGCATAGCGTTCATCTGCTTCCTTTTGATAGAACGTTTTTTCACTTCTGGAGACCTTATCTTGAATAAGGTCGTTGAAGTCTACACTTTTAAAAATAGAATCAAGTGCTACGGCATTATATCCTGAGGCATAGAGCCCACCAACGATGGCGCCAATACTGGTTCCGGCGACATAATCAACACGAATTCCAGCTTCCTCAATTACTTTAAGAGCTCCAATATGAGCAAACCCCTTAGCACCACCACCACTTAAAACAAGACCTACTTTAATGTCTTCGTTATTGGAAACAGGACTCTGTTGTGCATGTACGCTTTCGCGAAAGCATATTAAAACAAACAACAATGCCAGGAAATACTTCATGAATCTTTATGATAATAATCAAAAACAATCGCCGCTTTTGCTTGCCCTACAACTTCCGTTAGGTTTTCTTTTGCGGCTTTTTTAATATGAGAAACTGATCGGAAATGCTTTAACAAGGCAACAACCGTTTTTTCCCCGATACCTGGGATAGCTTCTAATTCTGTATTTAACGCAGTTGCACTTCGTTTATTTCTGTGAAAAGTGATTCCAAATCGATGCGCTTCATTTCGTAATTGTTGAATGATTTTTAAACTTTCACTTTTCTTATCCAAATATAGCGGAATGGAATCTCCAGGATAATATATTTCTTCCAGGCGTTTTGCTATTCCTATGATAGCAATTTTACCGCGAAGACCTAGTAAATCGAGTGCCTTAACTCCACTGCTTAGTTGACCTTTACCACCATCGACGATAATTAATTGAGGTAAGGACTCACCTTCCTCCAGAAGGCGGCGATATCTCCTATGAACAACCTCTTCCATGCTGGCAAAATCGTTTGCGCCTTCTACACTTTTTATATTGAATTTTCGATAGTCTTTTTTACTGGCCTTACCATTTTTAAAAACCACACAAGCGGCCACGGGATTGGTCCCCTGAATATTAGAATTGTCAAAACACTCAATATGTCTCGGTTCTACCTGAAGACGTAAATCGGCTTTCATCTGTGCCATAATGCGATTTGTGTGACGATCAGGATCTACTATTTTAACCTGTTTAAATCGCTCCATACGGAAATATTTTGCATTGCGTTCGGATAACTCAAGAATGCGCTTTTTATCTCCTAATTTTGGAACAGTTGTGTGAAGGTTTTCTCCAAGATCAACCTCAAACGGAACGTAAATGTCTTTATGCTGGGAGTCAAAACGCTGCCGTATTTCTATTATGCCAAGCTCTAGAAGCTCTTTATCTGTTTCTTCAAGCTTTTTCTTAAGTTCCAACGTGTGCGAGCGAATTATTGCACCGTGAGACAATTGCAAAAAGTTGACATATCCATAACCTTCATCACTTACAATAGAAAAAACATCAACGTTATTTATTTTAGGATTAACAACAGTGCTTTTTGCCTGATAGTTTTCCAGAATGTCTATTTTTTCTTTGATACGTTGAGCATCCTCAAAAGCCATGACAGCCGCATATTCCTGCATCTGTTTCTTGAATTGAATCAAGGATGTTTTAAAATCACCTTTTACAATTTGTCGAATATGCTCAATATGCCTGTGATATTCTTCTTCCTTTTGTTTGCCTTCACAGGGGGCCTTGCAGTTTCCAAGATGATATTCCAGACAGAGCTTATATTTCCCGGCCTCTACCTTGGAAGCAGAAAGGTCGTAGTTGCAAGTACGAAGTTGATACAGATTTTTGATTAATTCCAGAAGTATTTTAACGGTCTTCATACTAGTATAAGGGCCATAATATTCACTACCATCTTTTATCAATCTTCTTGTTGAAAAAACCCTAGGGAAACGCTCATTCTTTATACATATCCAGGGATAGCTTTTATCATCTTTGAGCATCACATTATAACGTGGCTGATACTTCTTTATAAGATTATTTTCCAGCAATAAAGCATCAGTTTCTGTTGCTACTATAATATGGCGAACTTCTGCTATCTTTTTAACTAAAATGCGTGTTTTTCCATTATCATGAGTCTTATTAAAATAAGATAGGATTCTTTTTTTAAGATTTTTAGCTTTACCCACATAGAGTAATTTACCATCTTTATCGTAATATTGGTAAATACCAGGGTTTGTAGGTAGGGTTTTAAGCTGTATTTCCAGAGACTCCGCGGGCATTCTCAAATATAGCTCGTTTTGCGCAATTAGACTTTTGAAAGATGGCAATTATGCTGAAAAATATGCATTGAAAAGAAGAAATATGTACCTTGCAAATGTTTGATAAAAAGGAAATGAGTAAAAGTATAATTGGAAGAACAGATAAAGCAGATTTCCCTCAATTGGGATTTAATGATATAGATGTAAAAATTGATACAGGAGCATACACCTCATCCATTCATTGTACTAATATAAGAGAAGAGGATAACAAACTGGCATGTACCTTTTTTGATGCACAGCACCCTTTGTATGATGGTAGAGAACTCTTTTTTAATCATTATGATATTACAGCGGTAAAAAGTAGTAACGGAGACATACAGCATCGCTATGAGGTGCAGAGCACGATTATTCTTTTTGAGAAAGAATACAATATATCACTTACGCTGAGTTCTCGAGATGATATGCGTTTCCCGGTGCTATTAGGAAGAAAATTCCTAACAAAAAGATTTATGGTAGATACAGAGTTAACAGACGTATCTTTTAAGAATAAAACGAATGAACTTAAAGATACTCTCGCGTAACGCCCATCTTTATTCCACACAACGCCTGGTAGAAACAGGACTAAAAAGAGGACATAGCGTTGAAGTTATTGATCCACTTAAATGTGATCTCATTATTGAAAAGAAAAACCCTACTGTAAATTATAAAGGGCGTTATCTGGATACAACAGATGCTATAATTCCTAGAATAGGAGCGTCAATCACCTATTACGGAACGGCAGTAGTACGACAGTTTGAAATGATGAATACGTTTACTACAACGTCATCACAAGCCTTAGTAAGGAGTAGGGATAAGTTACACAGTCTGCAGCGTTTGTCCAGAGCAAAATTAGGACTTCCTAAAACCGTATTTACCAATTATTCAAGAGATGTTGCCAAAGTAGTTAATCAGGTAGGAGGTGCGCCTTTGGTTATAAAACTATTAGAAGGAACACAGGGTCTCGGGGTCGTGTTGGCTGAAACAAAAACGGCTGCCGAATCTGTTATTGAAGCGTTTAATGGGCTGGAAGCGAGAGTAATTGTTCAGGAGTTTATCAAAGAAGCTAAGGGATCAGATCTTCGTGCTTTTGTAGTCGATGGCCGTATCGTCGGAGCAATGAAGCGTCAGGCCAAAGAAGGAGAATTTCGATCTAATTTACATCGTGGAGGTACGGCACGGATTATACAATTATCGAAGGAAGAAGAACTAGCAGCAATACATGCCGCAAAAACCATGGGTTTGGGAGTAGCCGGAGTAGATATGCTTCAAAGTAGTAGAGGGCCTCTTATCCTCGAAGTAAATCCATCACCAGGCCTAGAAGGAATAGAAAAAGCAACAGGGACAGATATTGCGCAAGCAATTATTCAATATATCGAACGGAATTTATAATGGAGTTTATAGACAAAAATAACGTACTTACGATATTGGGGGAACAAATAGCACCCGGAGGAAGTGCGACAATTAATTTCAATTTAGCAAAGCTATATACAACCTCTTCTGTTGAAATTCCGATCATTGTTGAGCGAGCCAAGGCTAAAGGACCTGTGGTGTTAATTACCTCGGGAATTCATGGAGATGAGATCAATGGTGTTGAAATTGTCAGGCAAATTATCGCCAAAAAAATCAATAAGCCTAAGAAAGGAACAGTAATCTGTATTCCGGTACTTAATATTTTTGGTTTTTTGGATATGAAGCGCGCTTTCCCTGACGGTAGAGATTTAAATAGAGTCTTCCCGGGAAACCCTAGAGGATCTTTAGCAAGTCGTTTTGCTTATCAGTTTGTAAAGAAGATCCTTCCTATTGCTGATTTTTGTTTGGATTTTCATACTGGAGGCGCGAGTCGTTTTAACGTGGCCCAGATTCGAATTGATCCGAATGATGTATTGGCGAGTCAATACGCCGAAATTTTTAACGCTCCTTTTACGATAAATTCCAAAATAATACCTAAATCTTATAGATCTACCTGTGCACGATTGGGGATACCCATATTGTTATATGAAGGTGGAAAATCTAAAGTAAGTGATCTTGATATAGCTCGGGAAGGAGTCGAAGGAGGTATGCGTATTTTGAAACATTTAGGAATGTTAAGGGCAGTTTTTGAAATGCCTGAAATCCAAAATAAAACGGTCACTATTGAACGTACGCGATGGTTTAGAGCAAAATACAGTGGTTTAATACATACCAATGCTCATTGTGGTCAATATGTTAAAGCAGGAGAGCATATTGCAACCATCACTGATCCATATGGGAAGTTTAAACATCAGGTTAAAGCACCGCATAATGGATACTTGATTAATGTTAATGAAGCATCCTTAGTCTATCAAGGTGATGCCATTTTTAATATTTCTACAGATGGAAAAGGGAGAAAGGAAAGGACCACTGAGGAAGAAGTATAAAGCATTTCGTAAAACCCTTTCAAAAGACACCATAGAGGATGCGAGTCTGAGTATTGCAAATAAGGTGGTATCGCTGGATATTTGGGATAAAAAAGTATATCATCTCTTTCTTCCTATAGAACATCAAAAGGAAATTAATACAGAATATATTTTAAATATCCTCCAAGGAAAGGATAAGGAAGTGGTCATTTCAAAAAGTGATTTTAATACAGGAGAAATGATACACTACCTGCTTACCGATAGTACACGATTAGAATGTAATTCCTATGGTATTCCAGAACCGCAAAGTGGTATTGAAATTAAACCAGACCTTATAGATGTCGTTTTTGTTCCCCTTCTGGCTTATGATAAAAAAGGAAACAGACTAGGGTATGGAAAAGGGTTTTATGATCGGTTTCTGGCTAAATGTAGACAGGATGTCTTAAAAATAGGCTTGTCTTGTTTTGAGCCGGAAATCGATGAAATACCAATAAATACGACAGACGTAAAGTTAAATTGTTGTGTTTCAGCAAAAAAGATTTTTTATTTTTAATAATATGTCAGAATTTTCTTTATATTTGACAAGGAAAATATCGATGTATGAAATTTTATGCCGATACAGCGCAAGGAGCGGCTGTTAAAAATAGACTATCAAATCCTTACTGTTCTCAAGATACTTACTATTATGAAGCGATTTCCGACCTGACCAAAGCGGGAAGCTGGAGTGTCGATTTTATAAATAAAAAAAGTTTTTTAGATCGTCAGGCACGCAAGATTTTAAAAGTGCCTAATCATTACATCCCATCTTTAAAAGATGGTAACTTTTTTTATGCTGATGAGGATATGGCAAAAGCCGAAGAATTGTTCTTAAAATGTTCGGGAGGATCTTCTTTCACGACAGAAATACAAATGAAAACATATGGCAATGATGTTTTCTGGGCAAGAGCACAAGGACAACCTATAAGAGATAATAAAGGAAATGTTGTTGGGATACGTGGAGTATTTCAAAATATTGAAGTAGAAATACAAAAAGAAAATAGCCTAAAAGCGTCTCTGGGTTTTGTAGAAGATCACAATAAATGGCTGCAGGACTTTGCTAATATTGTAGCACATACTTTAAGATCACATATTAGTAATCTTCAACTATCGACAACCCTTTTTGAAGATGATGACCTTGGAGAAGATCAAACATTACTTTTTTCTAATATCAGAAATGTAGGAGATCACCTCGATACATCTCTTAAACATTTGGATACTCTGATCGCTCTTCAAAATGTAGATCAAACATTTCAGGACATCAATGTCGAAGAAAAATATAAGAAAGTAATTGCTAAAATTATCAGGCAAGGTATCCAAATACGACCTGTTTTTTATACGGAGTTCTCAGAAGTAGAAGTCATCTATTATATTTCTGCATATTTTGAAAGTATACTTTATAACTTGATTACTAATGCTATTCTTCATAGATCAAAAGAAAGAGATCCTGAGATTAAAGTATTTACGTATGAAGAATTTGGGTATCAACATCTGGTCGTTCAGGATAATGGGATTGGGATTGATGACCAATTAAAAGATTGTGTGCTTACCGGGAATCACAGAAACTATTTATACTGTACTAAGAATGATGGCTTTGAACTCTTTCTGGTAAAATGTCAGGTTGAGGCACTTCAAGGGGAAATGACTATAGAATCTAAACCGGGTAAAGGATCAAAAGTTACAATTCAATTTTCCAAGCAAGACTAATTTAAAGAAACAAGTGTATGACATTCAATAAATTAATATTCTTATATTAATTTAATATTAAATTTTTTTTATATTGCAGTACCCTAAATCAAGATTATGTTTCCCACTCAATTGCGAAAACGTTTGAGAACCGACTCACTGCGCGTGAATAAAGTGACTCGTGATATATTTGCCTTAGATGATTTCTACTATAGAGAAATCTCCAGCTTAACAGAAGCAGGAGGATGGAGTGTGGATTTTGTTAATAAGAAGAGCTATTTTGATAAAGAAGCAAGACGCATTCTGGAAGTCCCGGATGATTTTATTCCCACACTAAAGACGGGGTACCAGTTTTATGCTGAAGAGCATATGCAGCAGGCCACAGAATTGTTTTTTGAATGTGCACAAGGGAAGTCCTTTACCACAGAGATTAAAATGGTAACCTATACCAAGAAAGTATTCTGGACGAAAGCTCATGGAAAGCCTATTAAAAATGAGTCAGGAGAAATTGTTGGGATAAGAGGCGTTTTTCAAAACATCCATAAGGAAAAGGAAAGAGAGTCTACACTTCAGGCTTCTTTAGATATTATTGAAGGGCATAATAAACGATTGTACAATTTTGCCCATATTGTATCACATAACTTACGATCTCATGTAAGTAATCTACAGCTAACGGTTGCTTTATTTAATGCAGAGGAACTTGATGAGGATCAAAGTGAGCTTTTTGAAAACTTTGATGTTATTGCATCAAACCTCGATACAACACTTAAGCATCTCAATGAGATCATTACCATCCAAACCAATGTTGATCACAAAAGAGAGAAAGTAATAGTTCAGGAATATTTTGATCGTGTCAAATCTTCTATTAAACAGTTACTCATTAGTAGTAGAGCAATTATCTATACAGAATTTTCTGAGATTGAAGAAATAGAATATGTGCCGGCTTACTTTGAAAGTATTCTCCTTAATCTAATAACCAATGCCATAAAATATAGGCATGAAGATCGAGATCCTGAGATAAAAGTGTATACCTATGAAGAAGAAGATCATAAGTTTCTTGTAATTCAGGACAATGGGATAGGTATTGACCTCGAAAAAAACGAACATAAACTCTTTCAAATGTATAATACACTTAATGATAACTCAGAATCTACAGGTCTTGGTTTGTTTATTACTAAGAATCAAGTCGAGGCTATGGGAGGCAAAATAAGTGTAGAAAGTAAATTAGACAAAGGCTCAAAATTTATTGTTCAACTATAATTAGTACAATCAACTAAAATTTCCCCAACCATGAATTATCCTATTGAACTAGCGTGTATTATCGATGATGACGATATGTATACCAACCTTATTATAAAAATAATTAATATTAAAAAATTATCTAAAAACTTGTTGATCTTTAAAAATGGAAAGGAAGCTTTAGATTATTTTATTCAATCTCTAAAGACTGTAGAAAAGAAAAATATACCACAAGTTATACTATTAGATCTCAACATGCCAGTGATGGATGGATGGCAGTTTTTAAGCGCATTAGGAGATTATGATTTTCCAGAATTAAAGAATATAACCTTATACATCGTAAGTTCTTCAATAAATCCGGCAGATATGGAACGTTCTAAAGCTATAAGTATGGTAAAGGACTTTTTAGTAAAACCCATTTCGCCAAAAGAATTGTCAGAAGTTTTTATAAAACAGAGTGCTTAATTAATCCTCCTGAAGTTCTTCTTTTGGAGCCTTTTGCTTAGGAAAGACTCTCTTATTAAAAACCAAAAGAATCCCTACTCCGGTGCTTATTGCCATATCTGCGATATTAAAAATAGCATTGAAAAAAGTAAACCGTTGTCCACCCCATTTTGGGAACCACTCTGGGAAGATGCCTTCCCACATAGGGAAATATAACATATCTACTACTTTTCCATAAAGCGGTTTGGCATATCCACCACCTTCAGGAAGGAATTGTGCTATAGTTTCATTAGTACTTTCATTAAAAAGGACTCCATATAGGAGGGAGTCAATAATATTGCCTATAGCACCTGCAAAAATCAAGGAAATAGCTATGATTAATAATTTTGGAGCGTTCTCTTTAATCGAAGTATATAACCAATACCCTATAAAAGGAACAATAATTAATCTGAAAACACTGAGTATAATTTTACCATATTGTCCTGGGATTTCTGTTCCCCATGCCATGCCTTGATTTTCAACAAAATAAATTTGAAACCACTCCTGACCAAAAACATAAATACGCTCTCCAAGCGTAAAATGTGTTTTTATATAAACTTTGATTATTTGATCTATAAGAAGGATGCCAAAAACAATAAGTAAAGATTTCTTTA
>CAZPTJ010000030.1:0-19393 GCA_964589085.1 uncultured Flavobacteriaceae bacterium
GGAAACATTTCGTTCCTGGACGATGATGACAACAATTATTGCCTTGGTAGGATTAGTAGTAGCTATCTTGCTTTGGTATATTGTTTAAATCATTAAGACAATTAATAGAAAGTTAATCTTTATCGGGAGCTACTAATAACCCTCCAATTTCTTTGTACTTTTAATGAAACCATCAAAACTGGATCAAAATGAAAAGAATTATATTATTGTTGGTTATCCTATTAGGATCTTTAATGTCATGCTCTGATGATGAGCCGAATCTGGAAAATGACAATCTCATAGACGTAGTACTTGCAACAGCTGAACATGGCGCAATACTTCGAACATTATCCTTTGATAACTCTGAATTTGACATTAATAATCTTCAAAGTAGATTTAGTGTAAATATAGAGGAACAAGATGAGGAGGAAGGAGATTTACTCCGAGATATGGATGTTTTTATATCTTTTAAAGATAATTCAATAATCAACGGAGTTGATTTATCTACTGATGAGATTTTATTTACAACAATAGAAAAAGATGGGTTTAGTACAAATGATAATGCTTTACCACAAATACAACTGGAATTGGCATTTGCAGAATTACTTCAGGCAACTGGTGTTAACGTACAACAAGTGAATTGTGGTGATCAGTTTATAGCCAGACTTGTTATAAATTTAGAAGATGACAGATCATTTTCTGTAGATGATGCCAATTCCAATATTTTGGCTTTCCAGAGTACTTCTAGTTCTCCTTACTGTTATACGATTAATGTTGTAGATCCGATAGATGATGAACTTTTTGTAGGTACGTACTTTTACGAAAGTATTTTGGATGGTCCATTTGGGCCTACGTTTAGAGAACCACGAGCTATAGAAATTCAATTAGGACATTCATCAAATGTTCGTGTTTTTGAAGCAAAACATGTTAATTCAAGTGATTCAGAACCAGCTTATCTATATGAGTTTAGTCTTTTATGTAATAGAATCGTTATGGAAAAAAATCAAATAGTAAGTTTAGGAAGAAAATGTATTACTAATTCTTCATCACCCTTAATGGGGCCAGGAGAGAATAGTGCTCCCTTGAATATTGGTGATGACAGTGTTTTTGAATTATGGTTTGATGAAGGTTTTGACGGATGGGATGGAGGTTGTGGTTTTGGTACAGCTCCTTCACGTATACGCTTTTCCAGACAATAACGATTTTAAATATCAAACCCTATTGAATCAATATATGAAAGTTTACTACATATTCGCATTGCTGTCATTGATATTTCTAGTGAACTGCAGTAATGATGATCTTGCTTCCTCACAATTTTTGGATGCTGAAAGAGGAGCCGTTCTTCGTACGGTCGAATTTCGATCCACCGAATTCAGAACAAATGACCCTAGTAGTACCATTGATATACTTGTAGAAGAACAAGATGTAGAGAATGGAGATTTATTAGATTTTGTTCAGGTATTTATCGCATTTCAGGATAATACTCCAGAAGGTACTGATTTATCTACCTCTGAAATTCTTTTTGATACTGTTGATTCGGATGCATTTGTACCTGAGGGTAATATTATTCCACCAAGTAATCAGCCTCTGCCCAGAACGGTGCTTAATTATACGTTTAGTGAAATGATGGATGCATTGGGGATTCCAATCTCTGCAGCAAGCTGTGCTGATCAGATATTGGTACGTACCGAATTGTTCCTGACAAATGATAGTTCTTTTTCTGTAGAAAGTTTAAGTTCTCTTATCGCTGGGTTTGGTACGTTTTTTAGTTCTTCGTTTTGTTATGACATCAACATTATTGAACCTATGGAACCAGAGCTTTTTACAGGGACATACTTCTATGAAAGTATTCTTGATGGTTTTTTCGGACCTACTTTTGGCGCACCGCAATTAGTTGAAGTAGAACGTTCGCATTCAGAAAATGTGAGGGTCATTAATTTCGGAGGAGTCCCTTTTGAATTTACCATAGCTTGTGATCGGGTCTTAGTTCAGAAACTACAATTTCCTGGCGTTCCGCCTTTACGTTGTGGGTTTAGTGGTACCGTACTATACGGCCCGGATGAAGTCAGTGCTCCAGTAAACATAGAAGATGATTCTGTTTTTGAAGTGTGGTTTGTTGAAGGCGATAATGGATTTGATGGAGGATGCGATTTTGGAACGGTTCCTTCTAGATTCCGACTTTCCAGACAATAGAATTCATTACATTTGGAATAAAAAGCTATGTATTCTAAATATTTTTATGCGTTTGCATGTATCATGTTATTTCTGAGTTGTTCAGAAAACGATAGCAATCCCATTGAAACTGTTCTTGAAGGAAACAATCGAGGAGCCGTATTACGAACGGTTAATATTCAAGCAGGGGAGTTTGAATTAGGAAATCCAGAGAGTACAGTATCCATAACCATCGAAGAACAGGACGAAGAAGATGGTAATTTATTAGATAGAGTAGAGGTCTTTGTTGCCTATAGGAATAGTGCTGATGGACAAATTACAAATGAAGTTCCATTAGAGATTATAGATGAAGAAGCGTTTATACCTGGTGGAGAAGAATCACTTCCCAGATTTACACTAAACTACAGCCTCAATACTATACTAAATGTACTACAAATGCCTTTGACCAGTTTACAGTGTAAAGATCAGATTCTTATTAGGTTAGAGCTAGTGCTAAGTGATGGACGAACGCTTTCTGTCGATGATTTAAGCGCTATAATAGCTGGGCAAGGAACTTTTTTCAATTCTCCTTTTTGTTACACCATCAATATTGTAGAACCATTGGATAGTGAATTATTCACTGGAACATATTTTTATGAGAGTGTTAGTGATGGTCCCTTTGGACCTACTTTTGTGCCGCCGGGATTAGTGCAAATCACTAATGGGCATTCTAGTACATTCAGAAATGTCAATTTAAGACATAACCTTGCTGAACCTCAAGTGCTTTCTGAATTTGAATTCAGTGTTGTTTGTGATGAAGCTGTCGTTACCAAATTACTTTTCGCTGGAGAAGAAGCCATATGTGCTGGTGGAGGAGCTTTGCTTTTTGGTCCCGATACGGTTAATGCAATTTTGAACCCTAATGACGATAGCGTTTTTGAAGTGCAGTTTGTTGAAGGGTTTAGAGGATTCAATGGACAATGTGGTTTTAGCAATGCACCATCGCGTATTCGTTTTTCACGACAGTGATAAAATAATATTAGTTCACGTTTTTTCTAAAGGCAGTGTTAAATAACGCTCAAAACGATTTTCTTCATAAGTTATATGAGTAATTTCGAAAATTAAATACTATACCAATGAAGAGAGTAGCGTATATATTCCTTAGTTGTCTTGTGCTTTTAGGTTCTGATCAGCTTGTAGCTCAAAAAGCTAAAAAGAAAACTAAAAAAAACAATAAAGAACAGCTAAGCACTCCTCCTAAAGCAAAACCAAAGGATAAAAATGCTATTAAATCATATAAAGAAATCGTTACCAAAGATGCAGTAACAGACAGTGGACTGTTTAATGTTCATAGGGTTAAAAGCTCTTATTATTATGAAATTCCATTTGTGCATTTGGAAAAAGATATGTTGTGGGTTTCTCGTATTGCCCAATTGCCATCTGGTTTAGGTGGTGGTTTTGTAAATGCAGGTTCTAAAACAAATGAACAGGTTGTGCATTGGCAACGCTTCCAGAATAAACTTCTTCTTAAAATAAAATCATATACTAATATTGCAGATAGCACTAAAGCCATAAGTAACTCCGTTCGTGTTAATAATTATGAGCCTACTTTATATGCTTTTGATATAAAAGCTTTTAATAAAGATTCTACAGCTGCTGTGGTAGATATGACTAAGTTTTTTACCAGTGATGTAAAGGCTATAAGTGGTCTATCGGCAAGATTGCGGCGTCAATACAAAGTGAAAAAACTTGACGCAAACCGTAGTTTTATTAATAGTGTTAAAAGCTTTCCCGAAAACATAGAGGTAAAGCAGGATTTTACATATGATGCATCTGAGCCTCCACTAGAAGCACAAGCAGAATCTATAAGCCTGCAAATGAATCAATCTATGATTCTTTTGCCTGAGGAACCTATGCAGGCTCGTTTATATGATCCAAGAGTAGGTTTTTTTACCATAAGTCAATATGATTTTGGTAGTGAAGCCTTAAAGGCGGATCAAAAAACATATATCCGCAGATGGAGATTAGAACCCAAAGATCCTGTAGCCTATGCACGTGGGGAATTGGTAGAACCCATAAAACCTATAGTGTATTATTTGGATCCGGGAACTCCTGAAAACCTTAAAGAGTATATCAAACAAGGTATTGAAGATTGGCAAAAACCATTTGAAACCGCCGGGTTTAAAAATGCAATCATTGCCAGAGATACTCCAACACTTGAGGAAGATCCGGAATTCAGTCCGGAAGACATCCGTTATTCTGTTGTCCGTTATGTTGCTAGTACGACGCGTAATGCTGTTGGTCCCAGTGTTTCAGATCCACGCAGTGGTGAAATTATAGAAAGTGATATTATCTGGTATCATAATCATTTGCGTAGTTATCGTAATCGATATCTATTAGAAACGGGGGCGGCAAATCCAAGCGCGCGAACCTTAAATACTCCAGATAAGGAGATCGGAGAGATGATGCGTATGGTTATTGCTCATGAAGTAGGACATGCTTTAGGTTTTCCTCACAATATGGCAGCCAGTTATGCGTATCCGGTAGCATCATATCGTGATGGAGCTTTTACACAAGAAAATGGCATAGCGGCTAGTATTATGGACTATGCACGTTATAATTATATTGCACAACCAGGTGATCAAAATATCCGTTTTATACGTCAAATGGGGCCTTACGACCATTATGCTGTCAATTGGGGATATCGTTTGATCCAGGGTTCTTCTCCAGAATCTGAAAAGAGTACATTAGATCGTTGGATTACTTCAAAGAATGGGGATGTCAAGTATAAGTTTGGCAGACAATCCAGTCGTTTTGATCCACAGTCGCAAACAGAGTGTATCGGTGATAACCCTATAGCAGCAAGTGATTATGGATTAAAGAACCTAAAGTATGTTGCTAAAAATCTAACCTCCTGGACCTCTGATCAAACAAATAATTATCAGGACTTAGAAGAGTTATATGGAGAACTTATTGGCGTATATAGTAGATATATTGGCCATGTAGTGACTAATGTAGGTGGTGTTTTTGAAAATATACGTACCCCAGATCAGGGAGGTATTATATACACTCATCTGGATAAAGAAAGCCAAAAAAAATCAATACAATGGCTACACAGAAATATCTTTGATACGCCATCCTGGTTAATTGATCCATCTATTCTGCAAAATATTGATCATGCAGGTTATTTTGAACGTTTACGCCGCACACAAGCCAGACATTTAAATGGTTTACTAAGTTTTGATCGTATCGGTCGATTGATCGATGCTGAAACTATTGGGAATGATTATTATAGTGCATTAAATATGCTTAATGATTTGCGTAATGGATTATGGCAAGAAGCACGACAACGGAAAAATGTAGATATCTACAGACGTAATTTGCAACGTACTTATCTTGATCGTATGGCTTTTTTAATGACAGAAGATGGTCCAAATCGTTTCAGAGGACGACCCGGTTTTGAAGGAACGTTAACCTATAATGTAAATACTTCTGATGTTAGGGCTTTAGTGCGTGGTGAATTAAAAGCGTTACGATCTACCTTAAATGGGGCTAGAAGCGCTGGTATTGATCGAATAACGCGTTATCATTATGAAGATATTATTGCACGTATTGATGCTCTATTTGAGCCTAAGTAATTAAAGTTAATCACAATTAAAATCAACATCGAGCACTTTTAGGCCATAATTCTTAGCATCATAATTGAAGTGCCACCATTCACTACTGATTGGGGAAAAACCATTTTTTTTCATGATGCTCCATAATAGTGCTCTGTTTTTCTGGATTGTATCATTGTGTGGATAATTAAGATGCGCTTCTTTGCCGAAATGATCGTAATCACTACCCATATCTAACGTCTGTCCATCTAAGGTCACAATAGTCATATCTATAGCAGCGCCACGATTGTGTATGGATCCGCTGCCATAAGGGTTTCCTACATATCTGGGATTAGGATAAATTTCCCACATTTTCTTTTGAACGGATAATGGACGATAGCAATCATAAATTTTAATTTGATAACCCATTTCACAAAAATCATGATTGGCAGCACTTAAGGCCTTGGCAACTTCAGGAATCAAAAGACATTGTACGCAATCATATACAATTTGATCCAAAAAGTTATTTGTAGTGGCATAACGAACTTCATAACTGTAGGCTCCTCCTAGACTTTCGATATCTATAAGCCTTGTTTCTTGAGCCGGAATACTCACATACGTTCCAAAAAAAACAAAAAGTAAAAGATGCATTTTCATCAGATTAAATTACGATATTTTAATAAGTGTCTGAGGGTGCTTTCGCGAAAAGTAAAAAAGATTAATTTAAATGATTTTAAATAATAATCTTTGCAGTCAATGAACGATAACATTAATCAATCTCCAAAACGACTCGCTGTAAAACTCAGCAATACTGCAGAACGTCTTGTTAAGCAGGGACATCCCTGGATCTTTTCCGATAGTATTACTAAAATAAACAAAGAAGGAACTACCGGTGATCTTGCTATATTGTTTGATGTCAGAAACAATCAACCATATGCTATCGGGTTATATGATGCCAATTCCCCTATACGAATTAAGGTTATTAGCTTTGGTAAGGCAACCATTGACACAAATTTTTTTAATGAAAACATTAAAAAAGCATACAAAATTAGGCAACCATTACTGAAAACAAATACGAATAGTTATCGGCTTATTTATGGAGAAAATGATAGTTTTCCTTCGTTGATTGCAGATGTTTATAATCGGGTATTGGTTATAAAACTATATTCAGGAATATGGTTTCCTTATTTTGAGATGATTTATCCTCATTTGCTGAGTATTAGTAAAACCAATATTCTTGTTCTTCGATTAAGCCGAAATTTAATTAGAGGTGCTACTCCTGGTTTCAGTGATGGAATGATTATCCAGGGAACACTTGATGATGAAACCATTCCTTTTGTAGAACATGAAGTGCATTTTAGCGCTAATGTTATTAAAGGTCATAAAACAGGATATTTTTTAGATCATAGGCATAATCGTAAACGAGTAGGACAACTTGCGCGAGGGAAAAGTGTGTTAGATATATTTAGCTATGCAGGAGGGTTTTCTGTACACGCTCTTGTAGGAGGTGCTACAGAAGTTACGAGTCTTGATGTATCAAGACAAGCCTTAGAATTAGCACAAAAAAACGCCAAACTAAATTCTCATACCGGGATTCATACTATTCTGGAGGGAGATGCTTTCGAAAAAATGCAAACTCTAATTCATCAGAAAAAAACATTTGACCTTGTAATAGTAGATCCTCCCAGTTTTGCAAAACGTGCGTCAGAAATTGACATTGCACTTAAAAGTTATAAACGCTTAACCCGTTTGGCTGTACAATTGGTTTCTAAAAAAGGAATCTTACTTATGGCATCTTGTTCTTCAAGAATATCTGTTATTCAGTTTTTTGAAACTGTTGAAGGAGTCCTTTCGACATCAAAACGCTCCTGGAAACAATTTGATCAAACTTTTCATGATATTGACCATCCAGTGAGTTTTCCTGAAGGGGCATATTTGAAATGTGGATACTATCGTTTGGGAGATTGATAGATGATTTAGCTACATACCTTTTTTATGTATCTTTAAAAAACATTAATGGCAAAACACGGCAACATAAATACATCTGATAACGAACAACCATCACCTATCGAAAGTCAGTTTAAATGGCTTTATGATAATGACCCTATAATGCATTTTAGTGTTGATGCCAGTTCGGAACGTATTATAAAATGCAATCAAACGGCTGTTACTATATTAGGCTATACTTCAAAAAAGGAGATTATAGGTCGCCCTATTCATGAACTTTACACTAAAGAAGCGGTACGTAAGATTCCGCAGCATCTGGAGACTTTTAGAACGACAGGTAGGCTTGAAAATGTTGAACTAGAAATGAAAACCAAAGATGGTCGTATTATTTCTATAATGCTTAACTCTAATGCGATACGAGACGAAAATGGAAATGTCATTGCCAGTCAATCGGCCTGTACAGATATTTCTAAGCTAAAATCTGCAGAACGATTGCTTATTGAACAAAAGAAAAAATTACAGACGATTAATAAAGATTTAGAACGTTTTGTTTCTATTTGCACTCATGATTTAAAAGAACCTTTGGCAACTATCAAATTTAGTGGAGATGTATTACAAAAAGTACATGGTCATAAATTGAATGCCAAGGCAAATTCTTATCTGACTTATATTCAAGAGGCGGCTGATCGGCTCGCAGAGCAGATTACTGACCTTGCTGAACATGCAAAACTAGGCAAGAATGCAAATCGAGAATGCGTTGATATAAAAGAACTCGTTGCTATTGTAAAATATGACCTTGCAAAACAAATAGCAGATAAGAATGCAGTTATTAAGACCCAAGGTCTCCCGAAGATAAAGGTGTATCGTACAGAGTTTAGATTACTTATCCAAAATTTAATCAGTAATGCTATAAAGTATGCAAGGGTGGATCAATCTCCTAAAATTTTAGTAAAAGCCGAACGTCGTGAGGATTTAGATGGAAATTGGCTGTTTTCTGTATCTGATAATGGCATAGGTATAGATATGGAGGATCAAGAAAGAATTTTCTTGATCTTTAACAGATTGGTTCATAAATCACATTCTAGCGGTAGTGGAGTAGGGCTTGCACATTGCGAAAAAATTGTAGAGTTACACGACGGCACTATATGGGTAGAATCTGCTGTAAACGAAGGAAGTGTTTTCTTTTTTACGATTAAAGATCAGGTTTCAGTTTCTTAAATACAGTTTTATGATTTCTTTCATTTCGAAAAAATTACCATATATCATTATAACCTTCTTTTTACTTGCGCAGATAGGATGCGTAAAAAAAGAACCTATTATAATCGATGGTCTCTCGAGACCTTTAATCCCAATACCAGAACAACTTAAATATACAGATAGTGCTTTTAGTATTACTAAAAATACACAGGTATTTCTTTCAGAATCCCTAAGTACTGATCATCCAATGATTATGGACTTTAAAAAGCGATGGGAAGAGTATACAAAAGAACCATTGACCATTAAAAAAAGTAAACACTCCAAAAAATCAAATGCAGTTTTTTTAAGTATCAATACTATAAAAAATGATAACGCTCCTGAAGCCTATGCATTACGAGTGAATCGGGAACAAATATCTCTTAATGCATCTACTGAAGAAGGACTGTATAGAGGAATGCAAACTTTATGGCAACTATTTCCTGATGATCCCAATAGTTTGTTGTCAGGGGAATCCACACCTTTGGGTCTGCCGGGTTGCGTTATTACCGATGCTCCGAAGTATCCATACAGAGGTGCTATGCTAGATGTATCGCGACATTTTTTTTCAACCGAACAGGTTAAATTATATATCCAGCAGTTGGCACAATACAAAATCAATTATTTGCACCTGCATCTTTCTGATGATCAGGGCTGGCGTATCGAAATCAAGTCCTGGCCTAAGTTAACCGAAGTTGGAGGCAGCACAGCGGTAGGAGGCGGAACAGGTGGTTTTTTTAGTCAGGAGGACTATAAAGAGATTGTAGCTTTCGCGAAAGCACATTTTATTACCATCATCCCAGAAATAGATATGCCTGGACATACTAATGCAGCTCTGGCGTCTTACACAGAATTAAACTGTAACGATAAAGCTACCGCCTTATATACGGGTATGGAGGTTGGATTTAGTAGTCTCTGTATTGATAAAGAGATCACCTACACTTTTATTGATGATGTTATACGGGAGCTAGCAGCAATGACACCGGGTCCTTACATTCATATTGGTGGAGATGAGTCTCATGCTACTTCCAAAGCGGATTACAAATTATTTATTGATAAGATCCAACCTATTATTAAGAAGCATGGAAAACAAGTTGTGGGATGGGAAGATATTTCGGCAACAGATGATTTAGTAGAAGGAACGCTTATTCAACACTGGAATAATGCAACAACGGCTAAAGCAGGAGCAGATAAGGGCGCTTCAGTCATTCTCTCTCCGGCATCCAGAGTATATCTGGATATGAAATATGAGGAAAACACCCAACTGGGTTTGAAATGGGCCGGATATATCAACTTAAAAACTGCTTATGATTGGCAGCCTCATGATATTCTGGAAATACCGGAACATCGGATTTTGGGTATAGAATCTCCTTTATGGAGTGAAACGATTACTTCTAGTGCTGAACTGGAATATATGGTATTCCCAAGAATATTAGCACACGCCGAATTAGGATGGTCAAACTCAGAATTACTAGATTGGGAACATTTCCTTGAACGTTTAAAACTGCATACGACGCGAATGGAAATACAAGGAGTTAACTATTATAAATCACCTTTATTGGTTAAAAGAAAATAGAATAGGAGTAAGGTGTCGTTGAATTCAGGCAGACATTTGTTTCATTTTCTGAACCCATTGAATCGCCAAAGCCAAATTCTCAAAGCGTTTCATTTTAGATTTAAAAAAGAATTTTTCCATTGCCGCTTGTGCATAACTAACCTTATTATAGGTGACAATAGCGTAGTGTTCTAAATTATGGTCTGCTCTAAAAAATTTAATCCAATCCTGTGGTCTTACAGAATATGTGTTAATACGATTTGATATATAGGAGACTTTCTTGTCATGACCGTAATGTTGATAAGCTAACTCTATAAGATCACTAGTTTCCTCCCAGGTAAAGTGGATTCCCTCATTGATTTCAGAAATAATAAAGTCTTCACAGAAATAAAATATTCCAGAGTTTAAGATATAAATATCTTCTACCAAATGGGCTATATTATGTTTAGCGACTTCCACGAGGTAAAGGTACTAATCATTTTAAAATGCATTTGCCTAAAACTAAATTCTTAAGTGCTCATCGATAAAAGTGATATTTATCGGGTTAAAACACATAAAATCCGTTTATTGACACCCACTTGTAAAACCAGTTGCATCAAAAGAGGTTTGAATAGCACCTTGTCGATTATCATCAAACGCCTGAATAACAAGCTCATTTAAACCACTACCGTCACGTTTAGGACTACAGTATTCAAAAAAGTAAAAACTATTTGCCTGCCCAGCAACATTGTCAGAAATTTCATTAAAAACCATTTCCAATTCTGATGAATTACTGGCAAACACGCTTCCGCTAACTCCAATATCTTCAAGGTTTTCCGTATCTATCTCGCTACCCAAACCTATCGTAAAAAAGCTTATGTTTTCGTTGGCATTATTAACACTTTGTAAGGCTTCTTCTTCTGTAAATCTGGCCGCTTGATCTGTACCATCAGTAAATATAACTACTGATGCAGCTGCAAAGATACCATCGTTCTCAAAGGAGCTAATAGTCTCTTCGGCCAATGTTGTTGATTTAATAATCGCCCCAAACAAATCTGTCGAAGGGTCATTACTTATATCTGTAGTAATCGAATTAATAGCGGTAATGAGGTCATCCGTGTCTGTTGTTTGGGGGTGTAATAAATGGAGTATATCTTCACCGTCAAACCAATAAATACCCATGCTAAAAGAACCATCATTTTGACTTGGGAATACATTATTAATAAAACTGATTGATGCCTGTTGCAATTGTTCAAGGCTTCCCTGCAAAACACTATTACTTAAATCTAATACTAGGAAAGTGTTATTTCTAAAAATCTGTGAATTTGGAGCTATAGCCGCAGAAGATTCGGCATTTGAGATTTGATTGAAACAATCGTCATTACGTCCACGTTCAAAAATTCGAAAATTACTGGATTGTAAGCCCGGTACCGCCGTACCATCTGTACCATTAACTCTAAAGAATACAGAAACTTTAGCCGGAAGAGTAGTGAAAGATTCCTGGATAGTAAGGTTAAGTTGACTGTCGCCAAAATTTAAACATTCATCTACACTTCCGTCATCGTTAAAATCATCATCCCTAGAACCACAGGACACACAAAAAAGACCAATAAGGCATAGGCTAAAAAATAAAGTTTTCATAATTCACGTTTTTTGTTTGATGCTTTTGTAACGCCTGCTATGATGAATTTATTTCAAAATATGTGTAAAGTCCTTGTAGAATTAACGACTCATAAACATGAAATCCTGAATATTAATTTTTGTTTTAAATCATAGTTTTATTACAGGTTTTATCATAGTTTGATACAATAATTGTGATTTTTATGACATAATTGTGAAGGTAAATACTGTAAATATGTATCTTTATCATAAATAGGCTTTAAATGGGTTTTAATCTTAAAAACAAAACATTTTCTATCCTTTTAGGAGTTTCACTAATTTCTACTTTAGGTTATGCACAAGTAGATTCTCAACGTAAGTCTATTGCTATAGGGAGTAAAACGACTAATGAATTACCTAAAGATTTAAAAGTATCACCTGAAATATCTTCTGGAACTATTAATTCTGGAACACTTAGCTTTAAGACCCCCGTTAAACTTAATGATCCTGAAAAAGCATCAAAAAAACGAGAGGTTTATTTTGGTCAGGGAGAAAAATTTGCAAAAAAAGATTATTCGGCACTTGAAGATAAACTCAACAATAAGTTTGCAAAAAAAGACGCCGACATTAAACCAGAATATCTTAAAAATCAGAACTTAGGAGAGTTTAAGAGTGGATCTAAATTCGTCAAATTTGTGTATCGAGATCATCAATTTGTTGATGGCGATCGTGTGAGGGTATATATCAATGATCATGTTGTACATCCTAACATTGTGCTTACCGGAGAGTTTCAGGGATTCTATATAGATTTGGAAAAAGGATTTAATAAAATTGATATTCAGGCATTAAATCAAGGAACTTCTGGACCGAACACGGCACAATTTATTATGTACGATGATAATAAGCAGGTCATATCTTCTAATATTTGGAACCTTGCTACCGGTGTTAAAGCCTCAGTTGTTATTGTTAAAGATGAATAACAATAATAACATCAAATAACCATCTATGCTTTTTAATTTGAGAAAAATCACAGTGTTATGGAGTGTTTTACTCTTTAGCACCATGTCTCTGATTAGTCAGAATACTAAAGAATCTGATTTTGATCCCAATTTTGCTCATGTCGTTTACTTTTGGTTTCATGATCCGGACAATATAGAAGATAGAGCACTTTTTGAAAAAGGATTGCAAAAATTCTTAGAACAATCTGAGTATACCAAAACAAACTTCGTTGGAATACCACCTAAAGCTGTACGAGATGTTGTAGATGATTCCTACACTTATAATCTTATTGTCACCTTTGAATCTGCAGAAGCTCAGGAAAAATATCAAAATGAAGAAGTTCATCTTCAGTTTATTGAAGAGTTAAAACATTTGTGGAAGAAAGTTATTGTTTATGATGCAATACCGCTTAAAAAATAAATTATGAAAAATGTAATTATAATTATGGCTTTGCTTTTCACTTTTACAGGTGTTTATGGGCAGTCCAAAGCAGATCGTAAGTTGCGAAAACAAGAAAAGAAAGAGAAAGGATATGCTAAAATCAAAGAGATTGTAGAAAACAAGCAATTTGAATTTGAGGCACTTTGGGCGATACCTCAGGCAGGAACACGTATTAACCTCATTACCAATAGAGGTTTTTTACAACAGGATGAGGAACAGGTAAATCTATTTTTTCCATTTTTTGGGCAGACACATATCGTGACTAATAATCTTGGGAAGGTGAGTTATGATTATACAGGCACATGGATTGATTATAAGGAAGAATATGCAGATGACAACTATGAAATAAGGCTCACAGCAAATGTCGAAAAAGATGGGGAACGTATGGAATACGTTTTAAAAGTAGGATATAGTGGCATTGCTACTCTTATTATAACCAGTAGCCATAGAGATCGTATGCGTTATGAGGGAGAACTAAAAAGGTACGTACCCGAAGAAAAATAAGTATATGAGGAATCTTTGTTTGGCGGTATCCGTCATTATTTTTAGTCTGACAAGCTCATATAGTCAGTCCGAAGTTCAAAACGATTCTTTATTATTGAATATTGAACAAAACTGGCGAAGTGAACGTCTTATTTTTCCAATAGCTTTCGCACCTTCTTTAGATTATAACGGAGTAGAAGAAGTGCGATTTGCCGAGGGATGGGCGGATAAAAACAGTTCTGAATTCTGGACATATACCTTCCTATGGTATCTAAATGAAAACCCTGAATTAACAGAACGTAAATTGCAATACGATCTTGCTGCCTATTTCGATGGATTAATGAATCTAGTATCCAAAGGACAATCAAAAGACCTCCCTTCCAAAATAAGGCTTAAACGCATTGGTGACAGTACTTTTTATGAAGGGGAGGCACAAATTTATGATGCGTTTTTCACTAAAGCAATGCTTACACTTCAAGTAAGCATTGAAGAACAGTATTGTAAACTAAACGACACCTATACTGTCCTCTTTAGGTTCTCTCCAAAGGAATTGGATGATCCTGTCTGGAAAACCTTAAATGCCATTCACTTGAATTTCGGCTGTAATTAAAAAGATTTCTTGTTTTATAATGTTACTGGTATTTCACTTTCGCGAAAGCAGAGATATCCTTAGTTTTATACGGTGATTAAAACTGAGCTATCTGATTTTCCAATCTTACGAACTCCTCGTCTTCAAATGAGGGCATTAGCGATAAGCGATGCTCATGCTCTTTTTTTTATGCGCACTAATCCTGAAGTCAATGCATATCTAAAACGGCAGACTCCAGAAGATATAGCGGCTGTTACAAGTTTTATTCTGGCTCGGAATCAAGATTTTCATAAAAGACAAGGGATATATTGGGCTATAGAAACTAAGGAAACAGGAACCTATGCAGGCTCTATTTGTCTCTGGCATTTTTCTGAAGATGGAATAACTGCAGAAGTGGGTTATGATCTTCATCCTGATTTTCAGGGTAAAGGAATTATGAGTGAAGCGCTAAGAACTGTAATAGATTACGGATTTAATACACTTGATCTTCAGCAAATTGAAGCATTTACGCATAGAGAAAATAAGACTTCAATAACCTTATTAAAACGACATCTTTTTGTAGTACAATCTGAGCGAAAAGATCCTTGGTTGGAAACTAATTTAATCTTCACTTTGAGACGATCATAATATTCCCAGATAGTGGGTAGTATAATTATGTATTATTCTTAATATCTTTAGAAGGATAAAAGACTATTTATCATTCATTTATCGTACTAACCATAACCATTGTATAACTAACTAATCAACATTATGGCGAAGACCACTAAACCACCTGTAATTAATGTTCATGCACATACCTTTACCGATGCCCATGTACCACCTTTATTAGCGCGGAAATTTCTTCCATTCCCATTGTATTGGCTGTTTCATTTGGAAATTATCTTAAAGATTTATAAAGGAATACGATGGATTAATAATCGATACTATAGCACGTGGCACCGTGTTTATAGACGTGTTTTATATCGTATTGATATGTTTATCAGACGTTTATTTGTATTGCGAGCAGTACGTTGGATCATTATGACCTGGCTTATTGTGATCACAACACTATTTACATTTGATTTACTGGCCTATATAGCGGAAAATTCTTTTTCTGAGAATAATCTCTTTGTGAAAGCCATACGATATATTGATACAGTTTTTGAAAAATATCATTTGATTCCAGAAAAGCTTACCTGGACCTGGAAGTTAATCATTAGTATTTTCGTTCTCCTTTTTATTAAAACGGGGAGGAATCTTATTTTATTCATTTTTAAAAGAGTCTTTTCTTTCTTGAAAGTACTTCCCGGTAAGGCGACACAAGCGCTCTTTCAACGATATTTATATATCCTTAAGTACAGTATTTATAAGGACCAAACAGATGTCTTTTCTAAGATGAAGGATCAATATCCAAAAGGTAGTGGCTTTGGAATTTTACCTATGGATATGGAATATATGGCTGCGGGAAAATCCAGAAAGAGTTATCCTGATCAATTGGCAGAAATAGCCAAATACAAGAAGTCAAAAACATATGCGCGAGAAGGGACCGGTATTTATCCATTTGTATTTGTAGACCCTCGGCGTATTCGTGAAGATCAGAAAATGCCTGTAGATAAGCGTCCTAAAAAGGATCATCTTTTTAATTATCATCTGGAGGGACAAAATGTTGTTTTGGATGATTGCTTGGTAAAAACCTATGTGGAACAGGAAGGTTTTAGTGGATTTAAAATTTATCCGGCCATAGGGTATTACCCATTTGAAAAAGAACTCTTAGCCTTATGGAAATACGCAGCAGATCATAATTTACCTATCGTAACACACTGTATTAAGGGGATTGTATTCTATCGAGGAACAAAAGAAAGAAGCTGGGACACGCATCCTGTGTTTATGGATGAAGACCCAAGTAAGGAATTATTGTTACCTGAACGAAAGAATATTGACTTTCAACTTAATTTCACGCATCCTATGAATTACCTCTGTTTACTGGAGGAAGATTTTCTTAAAAAATTATTGCATCGCTATCAGGACGCACAATTGAATACATTATTTGGCTTTAAAGGGATGGATCAACCATTAGCCCACAATTTATCCAATTTGAAAATCGACTTAGCTCACTATGGAGGGGAAGATCAATGGCGAAAGTATCTAAATAAGGATAGTTATGCTTATAGTCAACAGATTAACAAACAACCGGGCAAGGGTATTGAGTTTGTCAAATACGATTCTAAAACAAAGGAACTTCGATATACACGTTTAGCCAAGATGTGGAAATATGTTGATTGGTATAGTATTATCAGTAGTATGATGATGCAATACGAAAATGTCTATGCAGATATCAGTTATATAATTCACGATCAGGAGATCTTTCCATTGCTTAAGGAATCATTGAAACCCATACATGGAAAACTACGAGATCGTATTCTATATGGAACCGATTTTTATGTCGTTCGGAATCATGACTCTGACAAAGGTATTTATGTAGAATCCAGAGGTTTTATGACGGATGATGAATTTGATCTTATCGCAAGAACAAATACCAGAGCATTCTTGAATTTGTCAAACTAATTGTTAAGGGTTATCATCAAGATAATCTTCAAGGTTTTTCAAGATTTTGTGAGAAGAGTAGGGAAGTAGGCAAGGACATTGCTTTATCTTTGACTACTATGTCTAAACAACTCACTCAAAAGCAAAAGAAATCCAAAGTTACTATAGGTAAGGCCTTTAAAACTATTATCTGGCCTAGAAGGAATTTGGTATTTATAGGATTAGTTCTTATTGTAATCAGTCGGGCCGCTAGTTTTGTATTGCCTTGGCAATCTAAACTCTTACTTGATGATATCGTCCCAAATAAAGATTTTAGTGCCTTATATACCCTTATTTGGATGGTAAGTGGTGCTCTTTTGATTCAAGCCATTACTTCCTTTTTATTGACGCGTATACTTAGTGTTCAGGCACAATATCTCATCTCTGAACTGAGAGCACAAGTGCAAAAGAAAGTATTATCATTGCCTATTAGTTTTTTTGATAATACGAAGTCAGGAGCTTTAGTTTCCCGTATTATGACTGATGTTGAAGGAGTACGTAATCTTATTGGTACCGGTTTAGTACAATTGGTCGGTGGTACGATTACCGCAATTGTGTCTCTGATTTTATTGATTAATATTAATGCGTGGATGACGTTGTTTGTATTCCTGCCAGTCACTATTTTTGGATATATCGCTTTACGTGCATTTAAATATATACGTCCTATTTTTCGTACTCGTGGAAAAATAAATGCAGAAGTGCAGGGACGGCTTACAGAAACGTTAGCTGGCGTACGGGTAATTAAAGGCTTCAATGCGGAAGCTCAGGAAAACAAAACTTTTGAAATTGGTGTAGATCGTTTGTTTCAAAATGTCAAAAAGAGTTTAACCGCTACAGCTGCAATGACCAGTTCTTCTACCTTTCTTCTAGGACTTGCTTCTGTTGGAATTATGGGAATTGGAGGATATTATATGATGGAAGGAACCATGACGACTGGAGAATTCTTGTTTTTTACCTTGCTATTAGGGTTTATGATAGCACCTATTGTACAGATGAGTAATATCGGTAGTCAATTAACCGAAGCGCTTGCAGGTTTGGATCGTACTGAGGAACTCATGAATATGACACCAGAAGAAGATCTTGAAGATCGTACGATTATGCTTAATCAATTACAGGGAAATCTGGAGTTTGATAATGTCTCCTTTGCTTATGAGGAAGATAAAGAAGTATTACACAATATTAGCTTTAAAGCAAATGCAGGTTCTGTTATAGCATTAGTAGGAAGTTCGGGATCTGGAAAATCTACCATCGCAGGATTATCTGCCACCTTTTTAAATCCGGACACTGGAAAAGTATTGATTGATGGACAGGATTTATCTAAGGTTAAACTAAGTAGTTATCGACGATATTTAGGGGTAGTATTACAAGATGAGTTTTTATTTGAAGGAACCATTCGGGAAAATATTTTATTTCCACGACCCGATGCTACAGAAGACCAACTAGAACAAGCCGTAAAAGCGGGATATGTCAACGAATTTACAGATCGTTTTGAAGATGGTCTGAATACCTTAATAGGGGAACGCGGTGTGAAACTCTCTGGCGGTCAGCGACAACGCATTGCCATTGCACGTGCTATACTGGCCGATCCAAAAATGATTATTCTAGATGAAGCGACTTCTAATCTGGATACTGAAAGTGAAGCTTTAATTCAAAAGTCACTTGCAGAATTGGTTAAGGATCGTACTACAATAGTGATTGCACATCGATTAAGCACCATTAAAGCAGCAGATCAAATTTTGGTTATCGAATCAGGACGTATTGCAGAGCAGGGAACACACGAGGAGCTTATTTCTCGAAAGGGCAGATATTATGATCTATATACGTATCAGGCAAAAATTTAATAGTTATCGAAAATGAAAAGCATATTAAAATCCCTTTTTATATCATTATTTCCGGTCCTCGCTTTAATAGTAGTCATACATACTTTTTGGTATTTTATGAATAACGGATTTTCGGCATACTATCGTCTTGGAAGGGGTCTTGTCGCTCTAACAATTGTTGTCTTTTTTCTAGGCCTATTTATAAAGCCAGTTGCACGTACGGAAGCAAATCCAAAAACGTATACGTTTGCCATTATTTTAGGTTTTTTAATTAGTACATTATTTGGTACGATTACAACAGGAGATGTATCGGTAACCTGGCCAACACTTGGCTTGGTTGCTGGTTGGTTTATTTACATTTATTGGTATTCTGTTTTTGAGGATAGAACAACCAATAAAATTTTGCAAAAAGGGAAGGAACTACCAGAATTGGCGCTAACCAATGGTCATGGCGATGAAG
>CAZPTJ010000031.1:0-19127 GCA_964589085.1 uncultured Flavobacteriaceae bacterium
ATTGAAATGGCTTAATCGGGGGATGGCTATTTTGATATTAAAAAAGAGTGTCTAAAAAGTATAGAAGCTTGTCGAAGTTTCTCAATAATTTGATTATCAATATATTCTTCGACAAGTTCAAGGTGACAAAATTGTAAAATCATCACTTTTTAGACATCCTCTTCTTTAATCTTTTCGCCCATAATTACGTGGTAGTACGTATTTCATAATAGATAATTTGACCCTACTTTTGAAACGGTTAATAATGTAATCAGTTTGTATAATTTGAATAAAAATAGGGTTATTTATAAGATAACTTCTTTCTTTTTCACATCTATAACCTTAAAGCTATATAAGCACCAAAGCTGGGGGCTTTGTTTATGGTTACACAACAAAAACCGAGTCCAAGGACTCGGTTTTATTTATAAAAATATAAGCGTTTTATATTATCCTATAAGATTTTCATCTGCAGAAGCTACATAACTGGCAGGGACTTTAAGGTTATTCATTCGTAAATACACCCCAAGTTGCGCTCTATGGTGAACCACATGGCTCACAATTAAATTACGCATTACATCTTCTTTAGAAGCTGACAGAATAGTAGTCTCTCCATTTCTAAGTGTCCAGTTTTCTTCTAATTGATTTTCTGGTAGACTTTCTAATGCTTGTCTCGCTTGAGCAACGTTATTTTCAAACAATTCGGTAATAGCAGCTCTGGTAGTTGCAGGTTCTGATGGTGGTATTTGTGCAAAATCTAATTCTGTTGCGCCCGCAATAGCTGGTACGATTGCAGGAATATTTGCAATATGATTCATGAGTTTACCTGCATCCATCGATTTTTCATGAGGTTGATAAGCGAAGAATTCATCTGAAATTTCATTAAAGAAACGTCGCGTAGTATTCATTTCTTGTTCAAAGTTGGCAGTAATTGCGTTTTTCATTTTAGTTTTTTTTTGATGCTCTAAGATATTGTGTATTTTGATCTTATTTCAAGGATTTAGATTTTTTTAACTCAAGAAAGCTTTCTTTTTAAAGCATAAAAAAAGCCGAGTAAAAAAACTCGACTTTTCAGTATATACTCGTTTCTATGGTTTTACATCTCCAACGCTTTCTTTACGTCATTGTTCATCAATAATTCAACAGGGTTTTCCAAGGCTTCTTTAACAGCGACTAAGAATCCTACAGATTCTTTACCATCAATAATGCGATGATCATAGGATAATGCCACAAACATAATCGGGGCGATAACGACCTGTCCATCTTTTGCAATAGGACGTTCTACGATATTATGCATTCCTAAAATACCGGATTGTGGTGGGTTGATAATAGGCGTGGATAGCATAGATCCAAAAACACCTCCATTGGAAATGGTGAAGGTTCCTCCCGTCATTTCATCTACCGTGATTTGTCCGTCACGTGCACGAATTGCCAGTCGTTTTACTTCACTTTCCACACCACGAAAGGAAAGATTTTCTGCATTGCGTATCACAGGAACCATTAATCCTTTAGGTCCAGATACAGCTATAGAAATATCTTTATAATCGAATGTAAGCATCTCCTTACCGTCGATCATACTATTTACAGAGGGATATAATTCCAATGCGCGCACCACGGCAAGTGTAAAGAAGGACATAAATCCTAAACTTACTCCATGTTTTGCCTTGAAGTCTTCTTTGTATTGTTTGCGCAGTTCAAAAATAGGTGACATATCCACTTCATTAAAAGTGGTCAACATGGCCGTTGTATTCTTTGCTTCTACTAAACGCTCTGCTACTTTACGACGCAGCATCGATAACTTAGTACGTGACTCTCCTCTTGATCCTAATCCCGGACTTCCCATAGACGGTTTAGCTTCTGCCTGTACAGCATCTTCCTTCGTGATGCGTCCGTCACGTCCAGAACCTTGAACGGCACTTGCTGCAATTCCTTTTTCATCCAGAATCTTTTTTGCAGCAGGACTAGGTGTCCCTGAAGCATAGGTTTCTGCCTTAGGCGCCTTAGCAACAGGAGCTGCTGCTGCCTTTTCTTTTGCCGGTTCTGCAGGTTTTTTGGCTGGTTTACCTGCTGGTGCTTCTGCCGATGTGTCTATCAAACAAACGACTGCACCTACTGCAACCTCATCTCCTTCTTCTGCCTTAAGTGTTATAACACCACTTACTTCTGCAGGTAATTCTAAAGTTGCTTTATCACTATCTACTTCGGCAATGGGTTGATCTTTCTCCACATAGTCCCCGTCTTCTACGAGCCATTGTGCTATTTCTACTTCGGTAATGGATTCTCCCGGTGAAGGGACTTTCATTTCTAAAACCATAGTTCTAATCTGGTATTATAGTTAGGTCGTGTACACTTTTGTAAAAACAAAAACACACATTTCTTTATTTATTGCTTATTCCGGTTTATTAAATACTTTTTCAATCACACGTTGATGTCGTGTTCTGGAACGGGTACCACTACCTGCTGCTGGTGCACTATATACACTACGAGAAGCCACACGCAGAGATACTTGTGTAAAATTCATCAACATATACCCCCAAGCTCCCATATTACGAGGTTCTTCCTGTGCCCAGACAAAGTCTGTAACCTTAGGATAACTCTTAATAACCGCAGCTAACTGGTCTTGAGGTAATGGGAATAGTTGTTCTATGCGAACTAAGGCCACATCTGTTCTTCCATTTCCTTTATTTTTATCATCTCCATCTCGCTCTCTCAGTAAATCATAATAGAATTTTCCGGTACAGAATACTAAAGTGGTCGCTTTCTTCTTATCGACTTGAGCATCGTCAATAACCTCTTGAAAACTTCCTGTTGCCAGTTCTTCTCTTGTAGAGACGACTAGTTTATCTCTCAACAAACTTTTAGGTGTAAATACAATCAAAGGTTTTCTGAAATTCCATTTCATCTGTCGTCGCAACAAATGATAGAGATTTGCTGGAGTTGTACAGTCTGCAACCACCATATTATGTCTGGAACACAATTGTAAATAACGTTCCATACGTGCACTGGAATGTTCTGATCCCTGGCCTTCATATCCATGGGGTAATAACATTACCAGACCGTTCTGGATTTTCCATTTGTCTTCGGCCGCAGAGATATATTGATCGAGCATAATCTGAGCTCCATTACTAAAGTCTCCAAATTGAGCTTCCCAAATGGTCAATGTCTTTGGAGCAGCCATGGCATATCCATAGTCAAAACCTACCACACCATACTCAGACAGCAAGGAGTTATAGATATCCATTTTACCATCTAATCCTAAGGTATTATGCAGATTGATCTCCTGAGCACCGTCTTCAGTTTTTATGATGGCATGACGATGGGAAAAGGTTCCTCGCTCTACATCCTGACCACTAATGCGTATATTATATCCTTCCTGCATTAAACTGGCATAGGCTAATAATTCTCCCATGGCCCAGTCTAAATTGTTACCTTCAAAATAGCGTTCTTTACGATCTGCAACAATACGTTCTATTTTACGAAGGAATTTATACTCCTCTGGCAATTGTGTGATTCCTTGAGCCAGGGTATCTAATGTTTTCTGATCGAAGGTCGTATCTACCTTAGCAAGAACATCTTCTAATTTACCGATTTCATAACCATCCCAATCATCAGCCAGAATCTCAGTGATTACTGTTTTATCCTTTTTACGGGATTCGTCCAGATCTTCCTGTAGGTCTTCTTTATAGTTTGCTTCAAGTTGTTTTACATATCCATCGTCTATAACGCCTTCGCTTTTCAAACGGTCAGCATAAATATCTCTTGACTTAGGATGCTTGGAAATAGCTTTATATAATTTAGGTTGTGTAAATCGTGGTTCGTCTCCTTCATTATGTCCGTATTTACGATATCCTAACATATCAATAAATACGTCTCTACCGTATTGCATTCTATAATCTACAGCAAAAGTAAACGCGTGACACACAGCTTCTGCATCATCTGCATTTACATGCAATACAGGTGATAAGGTTACTTTTCCTATATCTGTACAATAGGTAGACGATCGGGCATCCAAATAATTCGTAGTAAAACCAATCTGATTATTTACAACTACATGTATTGTTCCTCCAGTACCATAGCCATCTAATTGTGCCATCTGTATAACCTCATAAACGACACCTTGTCCTGCAATTGCAGCATCTCCATGGATGAGTATCGGAAGAATAGATTTACGATTCCCGTCTAATTGCGTATCAAGTTTTGCTCGGGCAATACCTTCTACTACCCCATTTACGGTTTCCAGATGCGAAGGGTTTGGTGCCAAATCCATACGCACTTTTTGTCCATTATCTGTAGTACGGAATGCGGTCCATCCCATATGGTATTTTACATCTCCATCAAATAACTGATCTTCATCATATTCTTTACCATCAAACTCACTAAATATAGATTCGGGTGATTTTCCGAAAATATTGGCTAGCACATTTAAACGTCCACGGTGCGCCATTCCTACCACAAAGTGTTTTACACTTTTGTCTGCAGCTTTTTCAATTAAGGTATCCAAACCAGGGATTAAAGCTTCTGCTCCTTCTACCGAAAATCGTTTCTGCCCTACATATTTAGAATGTAGAAAGGTTTCAAATGAAGAGGCTTCATTTAATCTTTTAAGAATGTTCTTTTTTTCTTCATTGGTATAGTTAGGATGATTATCATTTGTATGTAACCAATTTTGTATCCACTTGCGCTCCTGAGGATCTCGGATGTACATATATTCAATACCTATAGCATCCCGATAAATAGCATCAAGATGTCTTACGATTTCGCGTAAGCTTGTTTTCCCTAATCCGAGACCCGATCCTGCTTCAAAGTACTGATCTAAATCTTGAGCTGACAGGCCAAAATTTTCAAGGTCGAGTGTAGGGTGATATGCACGTCTTTCTCGTACAGGATTTGTTTTTGTAAACAGATGTCCCCGAGTACGATACGCTTCAATAAGATTAACAACTAGAAATTCTTTTTTAACGTCCTCTGGAATATTTCCAGAAGTTGCAGCAGCGGCTATAGTATCTTCTGAAATATCGCTTTCCTGCATCCCAAAATCAAAGCCTTGAAAAAAGGCCCGCCAACTCGGTTCGACAGCGTCTGGATTAATAAGATATTGATCATACAGTTCAGAAAAGTAAGCTGTACTTGCGGCGTTTAGAAATGAAAATTTATCCATTAGATGGTATCTGTGTTGTAAACAGGATCGTTAGACAAAAATACAATATTTACATTTTGAATTTCATTTTTATTACATTTATAACTTATCGAAATTCTTAAAGAAATGGTTAGTAAAATGAAGATCAAATCAATTACCTTAGTTGTAATAGGCCTACTAAGCCTTACATTGTATGGACAAGAATCTCCCAATCAAAAGAATACCTTTTGGGATAATGTATATTTTGGAGGCGGATTTGGACTGAGCTTTGGCGATGATGACTTCCAACTTGCATTATCTCCAAGTGCGGTCTATCGTCCCAATCCCTACGTTGCTTATGGTCCAGGGTTACTGTTCAGTTATCAAAACAATGATTTTTTTACCAGTACATTATATGGTGTAAGTGGTATTGTTTTGGTAAACCCTCTTCCCGAAATTCAATTGTCTGCGGAGATCGAACAATTATTTGGCAATCGATCAGGCAATAATAATTTTGTTATTGAAGATGAAGACATCAATAATACAGCCTTGTTTCTAGGCGGTGGTTATAATTTTCAAGGAGTAAGCGTAGGAATACGTTACAATGTACTTTTTAACGAAGATGATGGTGTTTTTGCTCAGGCCTGGCAACCTTTTGTGCGCGTTTACTTTTAAATCCTCAATGGTATTATTGCGAGCATTAAAAGGTTCGATTCATTAGGTTGCGTCCAAATTCACGAAGAATTTCTTTATTTTCTTCTGTAATCTGTAGATTGTCTAAATGCGAAAAGGCACGTTGCGTGTAGTTTTTAATCTCCTGCTGTGTGGCAGCAGCTGCACCACTTGCAATAAATTGTTCTTTTACAATGGCTATTTTCTCGTCAGGGTTTTCAGGAGCACTAGAAAAAAGTTGTACGAGCTCAGCAGCTTTTTCTTTTTCTGAATGATGAAGCGCTGTGAGGTATAAAAAAGTCTTTTTGTTCTCTATGATATCACCGCCCACTTGTTTCCCAAAAGTTTCGGGATCACCAAAGGCATCTAAATAATCATCCTGAAGCTGAAACGCAATCCCAAGATCTCTACCAAAGGCATAAATGCATTCTTTACATGAAGGCATAGCTTCCGCAACTATAGCGCCCATTTTTAATGCAGCTCCCACCAAAACAGCAGTCTTGTATTCAATCATTTTAAGATACTCGGGAATGGTCACATCATTCCTGGTTTCAAAATCAACATCGTATTGTTGTCCTTCACAAACGGCAATGGCAGTTTCAGAAAAAAGTTTGGCCAGTTCTCGAAAAATTTCTCCATTATAATTTTCAAACAGTTGATACGCGCGAATAAGCATCGTATCGCCAGAAAGAATACCTCGATTTATATCCCACTTCTCATGGACAGTTTGCATTCCTCTACGTAAAGGAGCATCATCCATAATATCGTCGTGAACCAGTGAAAAATTATGAAAAATTTCAATAGCCAATGCTGCATCCAATGCCTTTTCATAGGGATGATCAAACATCTCAGTAGCCATAAGAGTAAGTACGGGACGCAACCGCTTCCCTCCGATATCCAGTATGTAATTTATAGGGGCATATAGATTCTTAGGTTCTTCTCCTAAAATCTGAGATTTGAGATAAACATTAAATTGTTTTGTATAATCAATTACGGATAACATTCAACAAAATTTTCATCAAAAATAATCTTTATACTTTTTAGAGACTAAAAAACACTTGTTATTTTATAGTAAAAAGTTATTGGTACGACATACTATTCAAGAGAAAAGAATATATTTATAACTTAGCATTCTATGCGGATATTATCTTAGGCTTTTTATGATTAAGAAATATGGAATCATTTGATATTATTATTGCAGGCGGTGGTCCGGCTGGAATGTCTGCAGCCGCTGAACTTAGCAAAGATTTTAAAATACTTCTTATAGAGAAGAAGAAACCAGGCACTACGCAATCAACCTGGTATAGTTATGCCGATCGTGCTGAAAAATACCAATTGGAAGATGCCATAGCCGTACGAACGAATTATATAAAATTTACTGCTCCTACTGTGGAGCATTTTATGCGTGACAATTGTGTCATCTTTGATCATGACAAAGTATTACAGATATGGATGGATCGCGCAAAAGCCAAAGGAACGATTATAAAACAAGAGGCTTTTCAATCGTATGAAAAGAATGACCTGGGTGTTAAAGTCACTACAGATAAAGGAACCTATAGTGGCAAATTGCTAATTGATTCTATGGGAATTAACTCTCCTATTGTTCAGGAAAATAGACTGATAAAACGTAAAGACGCCTGGATTATATACGGCGCCAAAATGAAAGATGTGGTTTTTGAAAACCCATATCAATTAGAATATTTACCTTTAAATGATGAAGAAAACACCTATATAGGTATTCATCCGCATAGTGAGACAGAAACCAATATTTATGCCTTTAAAGGGCAAAAGAATACTGTAGGTGATCCAGATGAACTGCGGGAAAAATTTGAGGAGGTTATTGCCGAAATGCAACCTAATGCAAAACGTATAAGCACCCTTAGAGGAACTATTGTTTCTGGAACTTTAAAGAAATATGCATTAGATCGCGTTATCTTTTTTGGTTCTTCAGGCATGCTTAATCCGGATGGTTGCGGCATGGGATTCAATCAAATTTTGATGAAACACCAGATTTTTGCAGAAGGCATTCGTAAGGCCATGGAAACAGCATCCTTGGATCAAAGATCATTGCAGAAAGTTGCCAACTCACTTAAAGATCAGGAAACTATTAATTTTCAGAAAATCATTGGTGCTTTTTCTTTATTTTTTATTGGCAGTCCTGGTAAATGGGATGGTGGCGTGCGATGGCTTAATGCTATGGGAGAGGACAGTAAATACTGGATGCGTAATGAGATGACATTAGATTGGATAAAAAATGCCAATATCCGACTCAGTAAAACGATTCCTTTAAAAGAGACTTTTAAAATGATCCCATTGAATGATTTCTTTTTCATTATGGGGCAGTTTATCCGATTTAAAATAAAATCACTTAAGTCAGATTTTAATAACAAAAAGGCTTCTTAGTTCTTTAGAAGTCATCTTGATTTTTTAATGAAAAAAGGAAATTAGGAATGGATTAAGAAACTTTCTTAAGTTTTGTAGTTTCAGTATCACAGTACGTTTTTATTTGCTCAATAAGATTGAGGGTCTCTTTAGAAATAGTATTATCATCGGGTATACTGCGCTCTATAGACTGAGCAACATCTTTGAAAGTACGGATGACGTCTTGAATGGTATTGGTATTGACAATTAATTTTGCTGCAAACCCTTTGCGTATTTTTACATTCTTAAGAAACACCTTAGGGTTATTATAAACTTCACGCAGTGTAGCTATAGCCATCACTTGAGGAATGGCACAGAACTTAAACACACGCTCATTCTTTAGTTTCTTCAAATATTCCAAACAATCTATGGCATGAGTCAGTGCATCATTAACCATGTGATTCAGGCAATTAATAGAATCTTTCCTTTTTGGATTGCTTCCAAAATAATGTAAAGCTATTCCATATTGACTCCAAATCTCTTTGGGCCAAAACGTCCTACTTTCTTTAAGATCTTCCTTATAATCCCGAACAATATTGGTCTTTTGAAGAAAAAGGCCCATATCATTCGATAATGTTTCTTCAAATTGTAAATCCTTGTCTTCAAGATCTGACACCGCAAAAATCTTTGAAAGCCCTACTCCAACCAGACCTGCCACATAATGACAATAGAGATTATAATCCGCAACACTGACAATCTCTGCATCCACAAAATCTGCCATTCCTGCTCCCATTTTTTGACAAATCTCCGTAATAACCTGTTGGTATTGAGAATCTATAGACTTAAAGGCTCTTATTACCTTATCATAATTTTCAAGTAACTCTCTATATTCTTCTTTATCACCTACGTCGGTAATTGTCCATCCCTCTTCATAATTCTTCTCGTGAAACGTACGTAAGAGTTCCACTTTTTGTTTCTTATCCAAACTCATATCATCCTCAATAGAATCCAGAGCTCGTAGAATCAAATAAAACAAACAAATATTTACTCCTAATTCACAGGGCAATTGATGTATTACAGCAGCAAAAGATCTTGAAACTTTATCTAATGTATCAAAGCAATAGACAATATCTTCATTATAATCTTTAGGACTGTTTTGTTCTTTTTGCGAAAGTTTTGACCCCAGTTTCAACTTTAAAAGTGCCGATAGTTCATCGGGTCGGTATATAGATTTTAATGTTGACATATAGGGTATTACAATATTGAACACAGTGGTTCATAAAAGTTGAAAAAATCTAAAGTGTTTAACAAAACTAACATATTGTAGATAATGCTCATTCTTTTTTTAAACAAAATTTGAGACTTGTCCGTTTAAGTAACTTTTATTATAGTTATGCTTATTTTAATCTTCATCCACATTCTTTTGTAGGAAAAAGTCACTTTCCTTTACATCTGCACGCTGAATAACTTGTAAAATTTTAATTTCTGTTTTTGAAGAATCTCCTGTTTCTGTGGTAATTATTTTGCGCGGATAGATTTTATTTGTTCCAGAGACGAACTGAAAATCAGAAAAGTCAGTCTTACTTTTTGGGGTATTATCAGTATCAAAGGATACAATCCGAATAATATGAAAGGTTTGTTCTTCTACTAATAATTGAGCTTTCCCTTGTGCAGGTTTCTGTTTTTCCAATATCTCCAGTTTTATATACGATTTCCCCTCTATGTGCTCTTTGCCTATAATTTTTACTTCTAAGGCCTCTGGAGAGATCGTAAGATATTTTGAGCTAAACCCTCCTGAACCCACCAAAGCTAAATTCTTTGCGGTCGCCTTCATCTTACGCACTTTTCCATTAGCCGGAGTATAAATCTCAATCAAACCAGTTTCTTCAGGAGTATTTGTAACAACAATGGTCACTCCTTTTGCTCGATCAGGTTTCTTCATATACATTCTGATCTTATCCACCTCATCAAACTTTCCTAAGAGCACATCAAACGCTTTCTCTTTTACGCGCCCATTTTTACGGATCTCTTTAACATCAAGAGATAACTCTATATTATTAAGTAACAACTTATCTATTGCCTTTTTAAAAATCGTTTGCGCTTCCTGCGTAAAACCATTTACTGCACACAATAGAAATAAGGCAATACATATGAATCGTAGTTTCATAAACTATGTATTAGATGTTTCAAGAAATTTTGGTTTAAATAAAATGACTATTGCAGGAACTAGTAGCAAGGAACATACCAAACAAGTCGCAATAGAAATAACGATTAGGGCTCCAAAAAATTTCAAGGGCGTAAAACCCGATAAGGTTAAAGGAAGGAATCCTACTATTACGGATATAGCATTAATAACAATGCCTCTTCCTGATGTCTGGATGGTAGTTTTCATGGCCTCCGCATGCGATTGTCCTAAACGTCGTTCTTCCTTAAATCGCCATAAAAGATGGATGGTATAATCTACACCAACTCCAATCATTATAGAAGACAGTAAAGCCGTTGCTATATCTATAGCAATACCAAAAAGTCCCATTAATCCAAAAAGTAATACAATTGCAATGGATAGCGGTAGACTGGATAATAAACCTGCTTTAGGAGAACGGAAAACAAGGCTTAGTAATAGAAATATAACTGCCATTGCAAAGACTAAGGATTTCAATTGTCCCTTTACAACAATATCGGCTAGTTCAATTTCTGTAAGACCAGCACCCGCAACAAACTGAACATTGGGATCATCTTTGGTCAATACATCCAGTTCTTTGAGTAATTCCTTCTTAGCAATATTGCTCCCTTCCTTCATACTAATGAGTAAGCGGGCATTTTCATAATCATAATCCAGGAATTGTGAGATGGCATCTTCATTTTCTCCTAAAGCAAACACCTCCATCAGTTGATAAACTTCATCTGCCGTTTCTGGAATCTGATTATATCCTGCCTCATCTGCTGTATAAAAACCCTTACTTAATTCTTTAATTAAGGTTACTGGGGAACTAACGAGTCCTACTGTAGGATTCTTACTTATTTCTTGCTCGTAGTACTCCATAGAACGCAGCACTTCAGGAGAAAGCACTTCTCCCGAGAAAAGTACAGATATAAATTGTGAACCTCCAAATTTTGAATTGATCAGAGCGGTAGATCGTCCTACTTCAGATTTTTTTGAAAAATAGCTTTCAACATTCGTATCCACCTGAAGAAAAAACACGCCCAAAATACCAATGCCCGATATGAATATAGCGCCCATAACAATCCGTTTGGGATAATGGGTCACCCAGGCACCTATACGATTGAGCCAAATATCTAATGGCGCTCTCTTAGATGTTTTAACTTTATTTGCTCGTTTTTTTAATTTAAAATAAGACAGCAATGCGGGTAAAAACCATATGCTCAATAACAAGGCAAACCCAATTCCTATAGCCGTAAGTACTCCAAGTTGTGCCGCTGGGATCATGGTATGCGTCAATAAACCCAGTACTCCTCCAATGGTCGTCAAGCCTGTTATTAATATAGGCTTATAAAGATCTCCATATATCTGCTTGCAAATTTCTTTCATGGATAGCTGTTCCGAATTTCTTGATAATTCCTGATATCGTGCAATAAGATGAATCCCATAATCATTGGCAATAGCTATAATCATGATTGGCATTAAAATACTAAAAAGGGAAATTTCCCATCCAAAAGCAGCCATAACCCCAAAAGCCAGAATAATACTCATTACAACAATCACAAAAGGCATAAAAACACCTCTCCATTCCCGAAAGGAAAAGAATAACATTCCTATCATAAGCAACAAGGCAATGGGAAGTAAGACAATAAGATCCTTTTGGATATTCCCAGCAATAGAGTATCGTATAAAAGGTAATCCCCCTATAAGCACCTCTTCATTTCCTTGGTTTTTCTTTATGATCTCCTTTATGTCATCAATGACAGTATCCGGAGTTTTTGTATTCTTGGTAAGCACTATTGATACCAGACTTCGATCTTTAGAAAAGAAGCTGGAAGCCATCCTATTGGATTCAAGATTATCCATAACTACTTTCGACTCAAATGTACGTTCTGATAAGTCAGACAGAAAGGGTTCCATAACCATTAACCCATCTTCTATAGCGATTTCCTGTGCGTCAAAAGGAGAAATAGAACGATCTATTCCTTCCAGTAATTTTACATCTTCCGCAATATTATATAATCGCTTAAGTGTTTTATAATTGACCACATTATCATTCTGAAGCATGACCAGAATCATCTCACTTCCCCCAAAAATGCTGTCTAACTTTTTTAAATACACTTTGTTTTTCACACTGTCGGGAACATAATCATCAACATTTGCGTTCACTTTTAATCTTGGAAAAACAAGCAAGGACAAAAAGGTGATAATTAAAGCCGTTATCACTATAGGCAAACGATATTTGATGATGGAATCTTTCATAAACGAATTACCCGCACTTCCGGAGTGTTCCCTGCGTCAATAGCAGTTTACACAGATCATCAAATATAAAGACGTTGAAGGAATCAAAATCAAAATAGCTCAAATTTTGTAAAAAATTAAATAGTGAAGTACGCTTTTGCGAAAACGAATATTCATTTTTCATAACCAAAACACACTTTACTGCATTGTTAAATAATTATAAAAACTTTGGAAACTTTTTTAGTGTTTAAAGTTTCCATTGTACATTTGCACTCAAGTTATGAAAGAACAAATTCTACAAAAAGCAACAGAATTATTTTTAAATCAAGGGTTTAAAAGTATTACCATGGACGATATAGCGCAGGAAATGTCCATATCAAAAAAGACTATTTACAGTCATTTTGGAAATAAAGAGGCTATTGTCAGCGCAACTACAAACTACCTTTTCGAAACTATTTGTGGCGGTATTGAACTTATCTGTGAGTTTCAAAAAAATCCTATCAATGAACTTTATGATATAAAAAAATATGTCCTGGAACATCTCAAAGATGAGCAATCTTCTCCCATGTATCAGCTTCAAAAATATTATCCTAAGATTCATAACGAACTACGCATGAAACAATATGACTATATGCAGAATTGTGTGGTCGATAATATAAAACGCGGATTAGAACAGGGACTTTTTCGAGAAAACATCAACGTAGATTTTGTTGCTCGCATCTATTTTATGGGAATCAATAGTATAAAAGATCGCGAGATTTTTCCAGCCGATCAATTCCCATCCAGAACACTTTATGATATGTATCTAGAGTATCACCTTAGAGGCATTGTCACCCCAAAAGGTAGAAAATTATTAAACGAACTAATTCAATCAAATCAAGAATAATGATCAAAAAAAGGAGTATCATCATCATACTACTGTTTACGGCCTTCATTCAAGCTCAAGAACAACGTAGTTTTTCTCTTGAAGAAGCCATAAGCTTTGCTTTGGATAGCAGTTATACTGCTGTTAATTCAAGGAAAGATGTCGCAAAAGCGATCAAAAGACGTTGGGAAACGGTAGCATCTGGCTTACCACAAATAAGTGGTGCCATTGACTATCAAAATCAACTACAACAACCTACTACATTTATTCCAGGTGAAATCGCCGGAGGAGCTCCAGGAACTTTTGTTCCGGTAGTTTTTGGAACCAGTCAAAATGTAAATATTACAGCGACATTAAGTCAGCTCATATTTGATGGATCCTACCTTGTGGGCTTACAAGCTTCTAGAGCCTTTTTAGATTTCTCCAGAAACGCCGATGAAAAAACACAACTCGAAGTACGCAAAGGGGTAATCAATGCGTATGGTAGTGTATTATTGGTTCAGGAATCCTTAAGCATACTGGATAGCAACATTGCGACCCTTGAAGAGAATCTAAACGAAACACAAATTACCTTCGAAAACGGACTTGCCGAAGAAGAAGATGTAGAACAATTGCAAATTACATTTACACAATTAAAAAATCAGCGACTTAGCACACAACGATTAGAACGTATTTCTAAGCAAATGTTAAATCTTGCTTTAGGTATTCCCATTGAGGATCAAGTTATACTTACCGATACCTTATCTTCCATAGCTAAACCTGATTTAAATCTTGTTTCCAATACTTCAACCATTGCAGACAATGTTGATTATAAAATCGCTTATAATCTTACGGAACAACGTTCTTTAGAGCTAAAGCTTGAAAAGAGCAAAGCATTACCAACCCTTTCAGGTTTTATTAATTACGGTACTTCTGCCGGACGCGACAGTTTTAATTTCTTTGATAGTGACGAACGCTATTTTGCACAATCTATCCTGGGCATTCAATTAAATGTTCCTTTGTTCAGCTCCGGACTGCGCGGTGCACGGACGCAACAGGCCAAAATCGCTCTAGAGCAGGCTGAAACTGATTTTCAACAAATCCAGCAGCAGCTTTCTTTATCTATCCAAGGTGCAAAAAATGATCATCAACAAGCCGTCGATAGCTATGATACGGCAATGCAAAACTTAAACCTTGCAGAACGTATCGAAGGGAAGAACCGTATCAAGTTCCGAGAGGGCATTGCTACGAGTTTTGAACTACGTCAGGCACAAACACAATTGTACACAACACAACAGGAACTCATTCAATCTATGCTGGATATTGTTACAACAAAGGCAGAATTGGAGACCCTACTCAATACACCAAGCATCAGAAACTAACAAGAACCGCTTTAAAAAGCAATACCATGAAAAATATACTTCCCATTTTAATCTTTATTCTAGTACTTACAGCTTGCGGAGGAGATTCTGCAACAACATCAGTAGAAGATGTGATTGCCAGCAGTGATCTTGAGGCAATCAAAACAAAACGTGCAGAAATTAAGACACAACAAACTACAGTTCAGGAGCAATTAAAAGCACTTGACGCGGCCATTAAAGAATTGGACAAAACAGATAATGCAACCTTAATTACTGTGCAGACCGTAAAAGATACCTTGTTCCAACATTTTATTGAATTACAGGGAAATGTTGAAACAACCCAGAATGTAATTATCTATCCTGAATTTCAGGGAACCTTAACCCGTGTATTTGTGACTGAAGGTGATCGTGTATCTAAAGGTCAGGTCCTTGCGCGTATAGATGACGGAGGTTTAAGTAGTCAATTAGGACAACTCGAAGCACAAGCAGCACTGGCAAAAACCACTTATGAACGTCAGAAACGCCTCTGGGATCAGAGTATTGGTTCTGAAATTCAATACCTACAGACAAAAACCTCATACGAGTCTGCAGAAAAAGCAGTAAATCAAATGAAAAGTCAGCTTGCAAAAACAGCCGTAAGAGCACCATTCTCAGGAGTCATAGACGATGTGATTACAGAACAGGGAACTGTGGTTTCTGCAGGACAACAATTGTTCAGGATTATCAATCTCAAGGATATGCATATTAAGGCTGATGTCCCAGAACGTTTTATTAAAAACGTGACTAAAGGGAAGAATGTAACTGTAGAGTTTCCCATTCTGGGAGAAACAATTACAACAACTGTTAAGCAAACAGGAAATTACATTAATCCCAATAACAGAACCTTTTCTGTTGAAGTAGACGTCCCTAATACTGCTGGAACTATTAAACCCAACCTTACGGCGAAATTAAAAATCAACGATTACACTAGTGAAAATGCGATCCTTATTCCACTCCATGTAATCTCAGAAGATGGTCAGGGAGCACAATATGTATATACCGCCTTAACGGAAACAAACAATCAAGTAAGTGCTAAACGTAAATTTATCACCACTGGAAAAGCACAGGGAGACTATATCGAAATTCTGGATGGACTTAATACCGGTGATCAAATTATAGTTGAAGGAGCCCGAAGTGTTAAAGAAGGACAGGCTGTTAAAATTTTAAACTTATAGATGATGAGTGCAAAGAAAAAACAAGTCGATAAGGAATTCAGATTATCCAGCTGGGCTATTGACAATCCAACAGTCATATGGGTAATGGTAGCTATTTTCCTTGTTCTCGGATTAACTGCCTATTTCAGTATGCCCCGAGAAAACTTCCCAGAAATTAATGAGACTAAAATATATATATCGGCTCCTTATCCCGGAAATACAGCCGAAGATATTGAACGTTTAATCATTGATCCGTTGGAGGATAAACTACGTAATATTTCTAATGTTGTCGAGATCCTATCTACCTCTCAGGAAGATTATGGCATTATCACGGTGGAGTTTGACGAGGATATTACCGTAGAGCAAGCCAAACAAAAAGTAAAAGATGAGGTCGATAGTGAGACGGCAAATGAAGACTGGCCTACCTTTAATGGTGCTAAAGTAGAACCTAATGTATTTGATCTCAGTCTTTCTGAAGAAATGCCGATTCTAAACATTAATGTTTCCGGAGATTATCCTGTAGAAAAACTCAAAGAATTTGCCGAGTATCTTCAGGACGAAATTGAGGACCTTCCTGAAATAAAAACTGCCGATATTCGGGGTGCACAGGATAAAGAAGTAGAAGTTGCTGTAGATATCTATAAAATGATGGCGGCACAGGTAAGTTTTGATGATGTGATCAACAGTATTCGCAATGAAAACACGACTATTTCTGCAGGTAATTTAATTTCAAGTGGTCAACGTCGTACCATAAGGGTATTGGGCGAAATTGAAGATCCTTCAGAATTACAAAACTTCGTTGTAAAAAGTGAGAAGGGATCAGCCATTTACTTACGAGATATTGCTGAAGTTCGTTTTGAAGAAGAAGATAAAACTACCTATGCCCGAGAATTTGGGGAGAGCGTGGTGATGTTGGATGTTAAAAAACGTTCAGGCAAAAATATGATTGAAGCTGTTGAAAAAATTGATGTCATCTTAGCCGATGTAAAAGAAACAAGAGCTTTACCTCCAGATGTTACTTTAACCAAAGCCAATGATCAGAGTGAAAAGACCAATAATCAGGTAAGTGATCTGGTCAACAATATCATTTTTGGAATTATACTCGTAGTGGGTGTATTGATGTTCTTTTTAGGATTTAGAAATGCGTTATTCGTTGGTTTTGCAATTCCTATGTCCATGTTTATGTCCTTTATGATTCTTTCTGCACTAGGATATACCATGAATACTATGATTCTTTTTGCCCTTATTATGGGATTGGGAATGCTGGTGGATAATGGGATTGTGGTAGTCGAGAATGTCTACAGATTAATGGATGAAGAAGGGATGTCCCGTATTCAAGCAGCAAAGAAGGGTATTGGAGAAATTGCTTTTCCTATTATAATATCGACATTAACCACGGTTGCAGCCTTCGTTCCTTTAGGGACATGGCCAGGCGTTATGGGACAGTTTATGATTTACTTCCCAATCACACTTTCCGTAGTTTTAGGCTCTTCCCTATTTGTCGCCATCTTTATTAATTCCATGCTAGTCTCTAAGTACATGGAAGTAAGTGAACGCACGCTTTCGCGAAAGCAACTCATTCGAATTTCCTTAATAATGATTCCCATTGGAATATTTATGATGGTCGTGGGTGGCGCCGTAAAAGGGTTGGGAACTTTAGTCATTTTTGTTGCCATTATGTTCTGGGTATATCGATATATTCTAAAACGTCTCGCCACTGGATTTCAAACACAATTTTTGACGCGTTTAGAAAACGTATATAAGCGTTTCCTGACATGGGCATTAGGAGGTTGGCGTCCTGGACTTTTTGTAGGGGGTATCTTTTTACTGCTCCTTTTTACTTTTGGTGGTTTTGGAGCTTCGGTTGGATCGCAACGTACAAAAGTGGAGTTCTTCCCCGATAATACTCCTAACCAGATTATTGTCTATATCGAATATCCTGAAGGCACTGATATTGATAAGACCAATATTATTACCAAGGAGATTGAACAACAGGTATATATTATTATTAATGATAGTGAGTATCTAGAAGGAGATCATCATAATTTCTTGGTAGAATCTGCAGTATCTCAAGTAGGTGAAGGCGCCGGAAACCCACAAACCGATGGAGGAAGCAGTGCAGAAATGCCACATCGTTCTAAAATTACTGCTACGATGCGGGAGTACAAATTCAGAAAAGGAAAAGATTCTGAACAATTACGAGCAAAAGTTCAGGAAGCTTTAAAAGGGATTTATCCTGGAATTGCTATTTCTGTCGAAAAAGATGCAGTAGGACCTCCAGCGGGTTATCCAATCAATATAGAATTAGAAGGTCGTGATTATGATGACTTAATTGCTACTGCTGAACAAATGCGCAATTTCATCAATGAAAAAAATATTGCGGGTATTGATGAACTTAAGATTGATGTTAATAAGGGTAAACCTTCTACACAGGTCGTAGTTGATCGTTCAAAGTCTGGAGAACTTGGTGTTCCGGCGGGACGTGTTGGAAATCAGTTGCGGCGCTCTTTATTTGGCGAAAAGGCTGGTGTTTATAAGAAAGATGGGGAAGATTATGATATTTACGTGCGATTTGATAAGGATCAACGTTATGATGCCTCAGCACTCTTTAACCAGAATATTACATTTAGAGATCAAGCTTCGGGTTCTATTAGAGAAATTCCAGTATCTGCTGTAGCTTCTCAAAAGAACACTTCTTCTTTTAGCGCAATTAAACATCGCGATACGAAACGCGTTGTGACTGTTTATTCTGCACTGGCTCCGGGATATACAGATGCTGGAGCTATTGTGACGCAGATTCAAAACGAGATGCAAAGTTTCACTGATAAGCCTGCTACTATTGACATAGATTATACAGGACAGATTGAAGAGCAAAATAAACAAATGACTTTTTTAATGGGTGCCTTCTTTGGTGGACTAGGTCTTATCTTTTTGATTCTGATTTTTCAGTTTAGTTCGATTTCCAAGCCTACCATCATTATGATTGCTATTTTCTTAAGCTTTATAGGAGTTTTTGGAGGGATCGTTGCGACAGGCGCTTCCTTTGTGATTATGATGACTATGATGGGTATTATTTCTCTGGCAGGAATTGTGGTAAACAATGGAGTCGTCTTACTCGATTACACCCAGTTGCTTATTGATCGTAAAATTGTCGCACAAAATCTCGAAGACAAAGCCTTATTAACCAAAAGTGAAGTTCGCG
>CAZPTJ010000032.1:0-5308 GCA_964589085.1 uncultured Flavobacteriaceae bacterium
GGTAACTATATTTCTACCATGTGATACAGCGATGCTACGCTAAAACATAAAGAATGACATAGTTTAAGGTGCTTTCAACTTTTATCACAACGTTCCTTATGCATAATCTAAGTTTACCCATTAGAAAGTGCTTCTACAATATACCTTAATTCTTTAGGTTTTTGGGTTCCGATACATAGCTTCTTGCCATTTTTTAGTTCTATAGCAAGACCTTTGCTACCATTGGTATTATAAACAACACCATATTTACTTCCATAGCGAACACCATACCCCACAAGCCCATAATTGACAACTTTTGCAGATTTGATTTCACTCCATGGAATATGTTTTCTTAGAAAAGGAAAGTAATGCATATAGATTTCCTGATCGTTAATTTGCGTTTGTAATCGTAGGGAAAAGAAGAATGCTAAAAAGGCAAGCATAAAGATGGAAAAAAGGATAAGCCCTATATCAGACATGGGATTAATGCCAAATGGAATCCCGAGAACAAGCTGTCTATAGCTACCATACAAAGGAATACAGGTGACACCTATGAGTAGTACCCATAACCACCATTGTGTAAACCTTTGATTTTCTTTAAAGAGTATTGTTGGCATAGTTTAGAACGAATCTGATTTTACTAGTATGTCATCCAAATGAATGTTTAGTTACATTAATTTTAAGGGATTTAAGTTTCTTTCTATATATTTTTTAAGAGTATAGACTAGTAATAATATAGGCTATTTTTACTTCATAATTATTTATTATTTTTTAATGAATTAAGTTTTGTATCTGATTTCAATTTGTATATTTGTTGTATAACCTTGTGTAAGGTTGTATAATGTTGTTGTATGGAAAAGTATATTAATATTGGTGAAGCTGCAAGGCTAATAGGAGTTAGTTCAGAGACTTTAAGGCGTTGGGATAAGTCTGGAAAATTTGAAAGTGTTAGACATCCAATTAATAATTATAGAGTTTATCCTGAAAGTAATGTAATTTCAATGGTTGAAGAGTTGCAAATAGAATTTCGATATGCAAATCCGAATTTATTATCTATAAATGTTGATCCATACTTTCAGACTGAACTTGGTAAACTATATCAATATGATGCCATTGAGTTTTTAAAAACATTAGATAATGAGTCAATTGATTTAATTTTTGCTGACCCTCCGTATAACATAAAAAAAGCTGAATGGGATACTTTTTCCTCTCAGAAAGAATATGTTGATTGGAGTATGGAATGGATCAAGGAGGCACATCGGGTACTAAAGAAAAAAGGATCCTTATATGTGTGCGGATTTTCTGAAATTTTAGCAGATATAAAATGGTCTGCGTCTAGTCTATTTCAAGGCTGTAAATGGCTAGTTTGGTTTTATAGAAATAAAGGTAATTTAGGAAATGATTGGGGGCGTTCTCATGAAAGTATATTGCATTTCAGAAAAAGCAAAGATTTTATATTTAATATTGATGAGGTAAGGATTCCCTATAACGAACACACTCTTAAGTATCCTGCTCGGAAACAAGCTCAATCTTCACAATTTTCGAATGGTAAAAAAAAAGATTATGAGTGGACTCCTAATCCTTTAGGAGCAAAACCCAAGGATGTTTTTGAAATTCCTACAATTTCAAATGGAGCGTGGGAAAAAACAATCCATAAAACTCAAAAACCGATAGAATTATTACGAAAAGTAATTTTGTCTTCATCAAATCAGGATAGTTTAATTCTTGATCCTTTTGGTGGGTCGGGAACCACCTATGCGGTTGCTGAGGCTTATGGAAGGAAATGGCTAGGGACAGAATTAGGAAACGACTACTGTGAAGTCATTAAAAATAGACTTTCTGACGAAGAACATATAAGTAGGATACTCTCCCGGAAGGACGAAAAAGATTCAAAAAAAAGAAGATCAAAATTAAGAGGAAAGTAAGTCCCAAATATCAGTTGTTAGCAATTGAGAAAAAGGTCGCATATGTCTATTAAAGGGTTCTTTAAAGGCATTTGGCGGTGGATCAAGGTAATATACACCTTCTAATTCGGTCAAAAAATTAGAATAAACCATAAAAAGGCCAGATACAAGTGTAAAACTTATATTATTACTTTCTTTTCTTTGGACATCATTGAGGAATATCCCTATCACTTTTTGATCATGTTTTACAAACTTCTCAAGCAAGATTTTATCAATAAACATTTTTCCCATTCTATCTTTAGATGTTGTTTTAATCGAAACAACAATTTCTTTTTTATCTAAATGGTTACTTGTTGATTTAACTTCTTTAAAGGGAGATAAAATTAAATCATTTTCACATTTGTAGGTTTTTCCTCCCTCATCCGTTTCATAAGGAATTTGTAAAACAATCTTTTTATTTGAAACTCCTATTTCGGTAAAAATTACTTTAATTAATTCTTCAAATCTATTCCCCACATGTTTTCTTGCACTATTTGGGTTAACAAGTAAGTCAAATCCTGCTCCGATAGATTGCTGAACAGTATAGAGAATGCTATCTATCAATTCTTTATCCTCATTACTCCAATTAGTATTATAGATTTTTAGTTTAGGGAATAATGCTTTAAAATCAATTACTTTGGTCTTAAAATCATCAGCAGAATAAATAAAAAGTCTCTGGTTTATTGGTCGTATGTATTTAGTGGTTGCAGCAATGATTGATGAATGAATTTTATATCCATTTTTTTCGTTGAAATTACTCAATACATTTGGCAAATACTCTAGAACTCTTATGGTTATTTTTTCAAATTCCAGAAAAGATTTTTTTTGTTCTCGTAAATCTTTGTCTAAAGGTAGCATTGTCTTTTTAATCTGTAAGTGTTAAGATATGATTATTAGGGCAATATATACTTTTTTTAATGATATAATGATTAATTGAAGTTGCTTAAGCAAAAAACCAATAATCCACCACAGCTTGCTTCCCCCAGGAATCCAATAATTGCTGTATTTCTTTTTTGCCATCAGGGGAGGAAACCACAATCATAATTTGTGGATTTACAATAGACGGAATATCGTGATAATGTTGCATACGCACCTCATATATGTCTTTTCCTATCTTCCGTTCGTTATCACAAACCCAATGAAAAGTATCTTTATAAGACTGTAGCAATTTTGCCATATCCTTGCCATTGCGACCTGCTCCCCAAAGCACTAGAGGACGATCACGATCACGATCCAGTTCATAAAAGAACCGAAGCTTTAAATCAAAATAACGATTGTCTTTATATTCTTCCCAGGTTCGTGAAATACGATTAGAACGATCTCGCCAGTAATGCAATATATAATCGATGCCGATCACCTTGAGTTGCTGTCTGTAAAAGCGAAAACATAAATCATAATCTTCTGGATATACTAAGGGGTTAAATGCATCTACGACATCAAAATCGTCTTTATGTAGTAACCAACAATGTGACGGGATGACACACTCCTTGTAGATCTGTTGGTAGTGGGTGTTGGTACGGGCGACTTCATTAAGCCAACGTTCGTATTTTAAAAAACCATCGCCCACTTCACCTTCATCTACAAAATGTTCTGTACCACCAGCAATCACATAACCTTTACCATATTGTTGCCAGTGATTCACCAAAACCTGCAATTTATAATCAGGCATTTTATCATCAGAATCCATGCGATTGATCAGCTCACCTCTTACTTCTGCATATCCTACTTGTAATGTTGGAATCAGTTTAGGGCGATCACTATGAAAAACACGAATGCGATCATCTTTTTGCGCATAGGCTTCCAGGATTTCCGGAGTAGCATCAGTAGAGTGATCATTGACAGCAATTAATTCCCAGTGTGTATACGTCTGTGCACGTATAGAATCCAAACAGGCAGGTAGGTATGGTGCTGTATCTTTTACAGCCATAATAATGGAAACAAGCGGTTGTGGATTCATAGGAGCGAATGTAAAGTTCCAAATTTCAAACTCCAAATCTCAAATCCCAAAATTCTAAAGAAACAAAGGAGCACTTCTGGATAAGTATAACTAGATCAAAATAAATGGTCACTTTATAGTAATCCTTGCTTAATAAGAAACAAGATGAATAGTCCGATTGGACTCAAGACTATTGGAGTCAAGAATCAAGACAAATAATGCATACAGCGTCATGATTCTTGATTCTAGGAGCGCAGCGGTCTTGATTCTGTTAATCAAGAAGCATTACAACACCTAAATATAATTGCTTAAAAAAATGATGACCAAGAATATTGATTTAGCTATACCAATTCTTTATACTTGTTTAGACTTCCATTTCAACAAGGCGATGGAGTGATACAAGTTTATAAGAATTATATCGAGATCACTTCCAGGATTCGGGTAAGTTTTTGGTGATTTCTATAGCTTCAAAGGACATACTTTTTCGGCTACCTTGCACCTTGATCCAAGCTGCCATGTGTTCAAGACCTGAACGTAAAGATGTTTCTGCTTTAGGGCTGAAAAGGGATGTAAATTTTGAATGATCAGAAAAGGCTTCAACGACTTCATTACGTGCGTCTAGGTGCCGTATTCTTCCTTTCATTTCCATCACTTCACATACTGTTTGTGCCAGTTTATTTACGGTATACACAGTATCAGAACCGATGTTGAAGGTTTGGTTATACGCTTTCGCGAAAGCGGTCGATTGCGCTATATAAGGAATAATATCATTAATATATGTAAATGCTCTTTGCTGCTCACCATCTCCAAAGATCGTAAGTGGCTCTCCTTGTAATAGTTGGTTCATGAAAATCCCGATGACGTTACGATATCGATCACCAATATTCTGTAAAGGACCATATACATTATGAGGCCTGAAAACAATGGAGTTTAAACCAAACTGCTCATAGGCATTTTTTAAATCCTGCTCTACCGCAAGTTTTGCAATACCATATGGATCTTCCGGTTGTGGGAGTTGTGCTTCGGTATAGGGTACGGGCATGCTGCCATAAACGGCTATAGAGGAGGTGAAGACAAAGCAAGCAATGTTGTGATTTACAGCCGCATTGATAAGATGGATACTGCCTATAAGATTATTTTCATAATTGAATTTACGTATAAATGGACTGAGTCCTTCTGCAGCATAGGCAGCCAGATGATATACATAGGTAAAATGATACTGATCAAATATAGATTGAATAAATGGTTCATCAGTAATTGATCCTTGATGAAATATGGCTTGGGGAGGAATATTCTCTTTAAAACCACCAGATAGATCATCGATGACAACGACTTTATAATGCAGTTTCAACAGTTCTCTGGAAAGGTGTGCTCCCATAAAACCTGCTCCTCCAGTGACTAAGACGGTTTTTTGCATAAGCGAAGTTAGGGATTAGTACTTAGCTTTTAG
>CAZPTJ010000032.1:5408-18819 GCA_964589085.1 uncultured Flavobacteriaceae bacterium
ACTTAGCTTTTAGTACTTAGATAGTAGGGTTTAATGTTTTTAAGAGATGAGATCCCTTTCTATGAAAATAATCATCCCGATAGCTATCGGGATGATTATTTTCATAACTCCAGTTCAAAGCTTATTTCTTAGATAACTCTTGTCTGAAATATTTTAATGGTGGAAATAACATACCAAAAGATTCTCCATCGCCCTTGCCTAAATGTTTATGATGCATTTTATGTGCGCGTCGTATAGCGCGGGCATACCAGTTATTTGCATTTCGGAACATCTTAAATCGCTGATGAATAAAGATATCATGAACGGTAAAATAAGCTACACCATAAGCAAAAATACCCAGGCCTATAGGTAATCCCATCCACATGCCTTTATAACGCCATAATAGAAAACAAGTAATACTTACAAGGGCATAAAAGATAAAAAAGAGGTCATTACGTTCCCACCAGGATCCATGATCCTTATGATGGTGATCTTTATGTACAGACCACATAAAACCATGCATCACATATTTATGGGTAAACCAGGCCATAAATTCCATAATGGAAAAGGTCAATAGAAATATAAAAATCCAGAGTAGGGTATGCATTGGCTTAGATAAGATTTAATCGATATTTTACATAACTGCGAGCGAGAAGACTCAACTTGGCATAATCGGGAACACGTACTCTTCTGTTTTTAATTTCGGTTGAAGGAATACGCTTTAGTTTTTTAAGTAATTTACGATAATAGCGATAGGCCATATATACGCCAAATTTTGCTTCCATTGGTAACTTATGAATACCGATAAGGCCTTTTTTAAAGTCAGCTTCTATATCGGCAATAATGCGAAGTTTGGAATCTTCATTGAGGTTGTCCAAATTGGTATTTGGGAAATAGGTTCGACTCAAGCCTTCAAAATCGGCTTTAAGATCGCGTAAGAAATTTACTTTTTGAAACGCAGATCCTAATGCCATAGCACTTTCTTTAAGGTCATCATATTTCTTACGATCTCCTTTTACAAAGACGGTAAGACACATAAGGCCTACGACATCAGCACTACCATAAATATATTCCCGATATTCTTCATCAGTCAGGTATTCTGATTTACTCAAATCCAGTCGCATACTCTTCATAAAAGAAGTAATCAAATGCTTTTCGATACCATATTTATGCACGGTTTCCTGAAAGGCATTAAGAATAGGATTAAGACTGATTTTATTTGTCAAGGCCGATTCCATATCGGTTTCAAATGTATTAAACAAGGTCTCTTTATCATACTCATGAAAAGAATCCACAATTTCATCAGCCAGACGTACAAACCCATAAATATTATAAATGTCTTGTCTAATGTCAAGTGACAACATTTTTGTTGCACTGGCAAAAGAGGTGCTGTAAGACTTAGTTACGGTCTTTGCGCATAATCGGGATACGGTATCAAACAACGATTTCATAGAGTCGTATCTGTTTTATAGAGTATAGTTAGTTAGCTATGTTTTGCAATAAGTTCTGCGGTTAATTTTCCAGAGATTAATGACGGGGGCACGCCAGGTCCAGGCACAGTTAACTGTCCTGTGAAATATAAATTTTTTACTTTTTTACTTTTTAATTTAGGTCGTAAAAAGGCTGTTTGCAATAGGGTATTGGCCATACCATATGCATTTCCTTTATACGAGTTATAGTCTTTAATAAAATCATTGACACAAAAGGATTCATTAAATAGTATATGTTGTAACACTTTTTGACCCGTTAGTTTTTCAAAACGATCAATAACGATATCAAAATATTGTTGTCGTAATTGAGGAGTGTCTTCCAGTCCGGGTGCCAGAGGAATTAAAAATATACCAGCTTCTTTCCCTTCAGGAGCAACTCCTATATCTGTTTTTGAAGGAAAGCTCGCATAAAACAACGGTTTTTCAGGCCATTCTGGCGTATCGTAAATAGCCTTGGCATGTGCTTCAAAATCAACATCAAAAAATAAGGTATGATGGTCTACATTCTCCAGTTTTTTATCAAATCCTACATAAAAGAGTAGAGAAGAAGGGGCAAATGTTTTGGACGCCCAGTATTTTTCAGAGTATTGCCTATAGGATGATGGTAATAGGGATTCGCTATGATGATAGTCAGCTCCGGAGAGTACGATATCCGCTTTCGCGAAAGCGTCACCTGTATAGACACCTTGTGTGATACCGTTTTTTAAATGTATCTGGGTAATCTCTTTTTGGGTATGTATGCTTACGCCCAATTCTCTAGCCAGTGCTGCCATACCCTCAATAACACTATACATCCCATTTTTAGGATGGAAGGTGCCGATACCAAAATCTGCATAATTCATAAAACTATAAAATGCAGGAGTATTGCTAGGCTTAGCTCCAAGAAATAATACTGGAAATTCCAAAATGGAAATCAATTTTGGATTGGTAAAAGAAGCACGTACTTCCTTTGCAATAGTACTGAAAAATTGTCCTACACGTGTCATGGTTTTTGGAGTCACCAGTTCTAAAGGAGACACTCCCGGACGATAGACCAGATCCTTAATTGCAATATTATAATTGGACTGTGCTGCATCAATAAATTTCTGCAACTTTTTAGAGCTTCCAGGCTCTTCCGTTTCAAATACAGCCTTTATTTTTTCCAGAGAATCTTCAATGGTGATATAGTCATCTACCCCAAAGAATACACGATATGCCGGACCCAGTTTGATCAACTCATAATAGTCTTCTGGTTTTTTATTAAAATCTGCAAAAAATCGTTCAAAGACATCAGGCATCCAATACCAGGTAGGGCCAATATCAAAGGTGAAGCCATCTCTTTTAAACTGACGGGCACGTCCTCCAATAGTGTCATTTTTTTCAAAAATATGAACATCATGCCCCATTTTTGCGAGATAACAGGACGCAGCAAGTGAGGAAAACCCCGATCCTATAACAATAATCTTTTTAGGCATAAAGGGCAGTCACTTTTGAAATGCTATTGACAAACTCTCGTATACTCCATACAGGACGTATAGCATCAGAGATTTCTAGCTCGTTAATGTGATTTGTCTTATTTCCCATAACATATAAAACATGTCCTTTATCACCAAAGAGTCGATCAAACGCTTCAAAATAGGCTGGGATATCTTCATTTTCAGGTTGCACTGTAAAATAGGTAACAAAAGAAATATTAGGATGATTAACTGCCAAGTATTTTAAACTTTCGAGTTGTATGCTTTGACCTAGATATATGACTTTATATCCCAAACGAACAATCTCATAGTTTAAAAAGATAAGACCCAATTCATGGATTTCATTCTCAGGAAGAAAAAGGACAAAGGTTTTATCTTTTTTCGGGGTATTATTATATTGAGCAGATTCTATATTGATAAGAATCTTTTGCTTTATCAAATTATAAATAAAATGTTCATGAGAAGGATTGATGGTATCTGTTTGCCATAATAATCCAACCTCGTGAAGCAATGGTAAAAATGTTTCGTAAAATACAGTAGAAAATTCCTTTTCTTCCATCTGCGCATTATAGGTTTCCAAAAAGAGCTTTTGATCAAAATTCATCATGGCAATCTTAAGAGAGTTTATGGCATGATTTTTATCTTGAGTATTTCGCTCTGCTGCGATACCAGCAACAATATTGGCAATGTCAGCAGAGGAGTGTTGCGCTATTTTAGAAATTTTATAGCCATTGGTGATTAGAAAGGTGACATTTAGTAATTTTTGAAGATCACTTAGATTATAGGTGCGTATGTTAGTGTTCGTACGTTCTGGGCGTAAGAGATTATATCTTTTTTCCCAGATACGTATCGTATGTGCTTTAATGCCACTTAGACTTTCTAAGTCTTTGATACTAAATTTAGTTTTAACTACACCGTGCATTTTTTTATCTTCTATGCTTTACAAAGCTAACCAAAATAGGCATTTTGTTTAAGAAAGTATAGTTAAATTTAAACAAAAGAAATTAGTCTGTCAAAAATGTACCTCGGTTGTTTATAAAACAGGAATGTTTTTTAGAAATTCATAACAAAAAGAGGCGACAAGAAAAGATACATGCCTCTGCTTAATTTCACAAAAAATCGTACTTTCACAAAAAATATAAAAATTAAATCCTAATGAAAAAGAAAATTTTAGTACTGATATGTGCCGCTATGAGCATGGTATCTTACGCACAAATTGTAAATGTAATTACAGGTCAATTTGTTGGCACAGCTGATACTTTTGTGAGCGGAGACAATATCTTTTTAACGTCTGCTGATAATTCGATTTTCCGAATTGATCTCTCTCAATCAAATCCATCTGTTGAAGAATCTTTTCCTTTTGATGCCCCACTAGCCTTGTTCATAGAAGGTTCGCAAGCCTATATTAGTAATGATTCAGGAGAAATTTATAGTGTAGATGCAAGTGATTTTTCGACAAATTTGACTAATCTAGGGTCTGTGACAGGTAGGGTCTTCGACCTTTTAGTTGTAGGAGATTTTTTATATCTCGCTGAATTCTCTAATGATAGAATTTCTAGAATTGATCTCAATAACCCTGGAGTTGTTGAAGGTGTAATAGATGTTAATGAACCTCAGGGTTTAGCACTTATTGGAGATGAACTATATTTTTCAATCTCGGGAGATAATGCAATAGGCCGTATTAATATCACAGATGCCACACCTACTATAGAGGTAGTCGTATCCTCCGGTCTTGATAACCCTGGAGCTTTAATAAATTCAGAAAATATACTCTTAATAGCAGAACCGGAAATTGAATCAATAGGCGGTCGTATTCTTACTCTTGATACCTCCTTACCTGATCCCATTCCTACAGTCATTGCAACAGGTCTAGCTATCCCACTTGGACTTGCAACTTTTCAAAATGATGTCTATTTTATACAAACAGAAATTGGCAATTTAACCAGGGTAAATGATGCGTTATTATCAGTTCCAGAGTTCGACAATGCTATATTGAATAGTGTTGTGATTTCTCCAAACCCTATTGGTAATGGAAATAGCCTTCAGTTTTCTAATTTAGAACATTTGAGCTTAAATGATATCAGCATATATGATGTAACAGGAAGAGTCGTTTCGCAAACGACATTTGATAATTCTGAAATAAGGCCTTCGACAACAGTACAAATTGATGTTGTTCCTGGTACTTATATTGCTGTTATTTCTTCTGAAGAAGGCTCTGTAAGTCGTAAAGTAATTATTAGATAATCAATTAATACTCTATATACATACCTATATTTATCTATCATAAATTTGAGATAACCCTACAATGGTTTTGTACAATAATAGTAGTTTTTTAATGTGTATTAATTTCTGCAAAGAAAAGCTCAGAAATGGAAATTAAAAGAAGATCGTAACGTAAGCTTGTGATATTTTCCAAATGGAATTCTATTTGATTATTAAATTGATTTTATCAAACCATTCATATGAACTCGGTTTTGATGCTATCCCACGATTTAATAGAATTATAAAAAGAAATGAAAAAGAGACAAACATTTTGAGTTTGTCTCTTTTATTTTATACAGAACAGGATCAATATAGAACTTTTAGAATTAGATATTAATCTAATTACTAGTATTTATTTTGAACTAAGCTTAATTCAGCATAAGGCTTATACTTTGATATTTCTTGATTTCTAAATAGCAAGGGGTTATTTTTCTTAAAATGGCTCAAACATCAGTATTTATAGAGGCTTGAGGAAATTGAAGGGTTTTTTGCCAGACACTACTGATGACAAAATATAAAATCACGTTTAATAATTATAAACAAAAAAATGGAAAATAAACAAATCAACCCATCCAAAATTATGCAAATTGGTATGGGATTTTGGGCATCTAAAACTTTACTCACAGCTATAAATATGAGTTTATTCACCTATTTAGCAAATGGAGAAATGACAGGAGAAGAAATTAAATCAAAATTAGGACTGCATAATAGAGGGCTTTATGATTTCTTGGATACTTTGGTAGCATTAGGGTTTTTGAATAGAAGTGGGTTAAAAGAAACTTCTATATATAGAAATTCTGAGGATACTGATTTTTTTCTTGATAAAAAAAAGCCAAGTTACATAGGTGGAATGCTTGAAATGTCAAACAATCGATTATATCATTTTTGGAGCAATCTAGAAGAAGGATTAAAAACTGGGAAGCCGCAGAATGAAACAAAATCAGGCGGAAAGTCAATTTTTTCAGAATTGTATAAAGACACAAAAAAATTAAAAAAATTTTTAGCATCTATGGGAGGCCTTCAGATGGGGAATTTTGTAATGTTTTCTGAAAAATTTAACTTTATTAATTATAAAACCCTTTGTGATATAGGAGGAGCTGGGGGGAACTTATCCATTCAAGTAGCGACACGTAATAAACATATAAATTGTATATCTTTTGATTTGCCTCCCGTAGCACCTATTGCTAAGGAAAATGTAAGTAAAATGGGGTTAAGTGATAGAATAGCTATACAATCAGGGGATTTTTTTAAAGATGATTTTCCTAAAGCTGATATAATTACAATGGGAAATGTTCTTCATGATTGGTCAATAAAAGATAAGATAATGCTTATCAAAAAAGCATATAATGCTTTGCCTCAAGGAGGAGCACTAGTTGTTATTGAGAATGTTATTGATGATAATCGAACTGAAAATGCTTTTGGTCTTATGATGTCATTAAATATGAATATTGAGACTCTTGAAGGTTTTGATTTTTCTGCATTAGAGTTTAATGAATGGGCGGCAGAGTGTGGATTTACCGAAACTTCTATAATGACTTTAACAGGGCCTTCTAGTGCTATAATTGCAATAAAATAAGTTGAGTATAACTTTTTTGCTTATAAAATTAGCTTTCTCTATCATTTATTAGATGAACAGAGTTTTTAATCTTCTAAAATGTATGATAAAAACAATTATACGATATTGATAAAAACAAATTGGGAGCTCGTAAGGAATAAACTCATTTTATTAATTTACTTCATTACAAATTATCGGTAATCCGGCAAAATTTTCAGCAAATGATTTAAGTGCATTTTCAGAGCTAAATAAACTATTTAATGTGGCTATCTGCAATTGAGTATCAAAATCGTTTTGCTTTGGATGGATATATAGTGTAGAAGTCATCCACCAAGAAAAGCGTACAACTTTCCATATACGATTAAGTGCTATTTTAGAATAATTATCAAGCAACTTGTTACTGTTGTTAATATAATGATCAATAATTCCTTGTGATAATATATCAATATCTGCAATGGCACAATTCATTCCTTTGGCTCCTGTTGGAGGCATAATATGAGCAGCATCTCCAGCAATGAATAATCGATTATATTGCAATTTATTACAAACAACACTTCTAAGGGGTACTACGTGCTTGTCTAGAATATTCCCTCTAAAATTTTTTACTCCAAGTCTGCAATCTAATTCGTTCCATATTTTATCATTTCCCCAATCGTTCATATCAGTATCATTAGGGTATTGGAGATAAAATTTAGTGAGATTAGGTCCTCTCATGCTTTGAATTCCAAAACCATTAGGATGATGAGCAAAAATAATGTTATTAGAAATTGGAGGTGTGTTAGATAGTATTCCTAATAATGAGTATGGAAATATCTTTTCATAGGTTACTTTTTGATGATTTGGAATTGAAGATCTACTAATGCCATGAAATCCATCACAGCCAATAACAAAATCACATTGTAAAGATTTATTGCGACCATTTTTTGTATAAAATATAATAGGAGAATTAGTTTCTAACTGATCTATCTTTTTTGCTTCAGCATCAAATATAATCTTTAAGTTATTCTCTTGTGATTTATCTATAAAATCTCTGATAAGGTCTTTTTGACTATAAGCAACTACAGTTTTTCCCTTATTTAATTTTATTAGATCTATAAAATGTTTATTGTTATTGTAATGAAAAGATACTCCTTTATGAGCAATACCTTTTTCTATAAGATTATGACCTACTCCGGCAGAAATAATAATATCAACACTAGTTTGTTCAAGTATGCCAGCTCGTTCTCTATTTCTAACATAACTTTCAGATTGTTTTTCTATAATTACACTAGTAATACCATTATTATAAAGTAACCTTGATAGTAAGAGTCCTGCAGGGCCAGCCCCTATAATTCCAACCTGTGTTTTCATTAATATGTTTTATTTCCATGGAGTATATTACCCTTAGATTTACTCCATAACCACCCGCGCCGTAAACGCATACTATCCGTATTAGGGAAGAAAATGTGAAAAAATTTAAAAATCAGAAAAAAGGGAAATGAAAAAATAAGTAAACTCACGTGTAAAATAACAAAAAACATACCATCTCCTAACATAAAAGAAGATTTTAAAGGAACCATATCCATCATATTATTTAGCACTGCTGGATTAGCATTAGGTCCGTTTTGCCTATACCAACAAGGCCAATTAGGGTATACCCAGTAACGAAAGAAAAGAGAAGGTTTACTCCAGATAGAAGGCGCTTTTGGTCTACATCCAATAATTGCTGCTATAGATTCAATGTATGCGGGATAATCTACTAAAGTATTAATATGAGGCGTAGCATGATAGTATGAAGTTTCCAGTTTTCCTTCAATAATCGCTTTTTTTGCAAAATCCTTTGGTAATTTTTTTTCACCACTTATTAACAAGGCTCCATATCGAGCAAGCATTTCAGAGCATGCTGGAATTCCTCCTTGATGTGGACGAGCCCAACCTATAAACATAAGTTTTTCTCCATAGTTAGGAGTAAAGCAATGTTTATACCAAGTGCGAGGATTATATTCTACATCTGCATCTAACCAATCAAATCCTAGTTTAAAACCGGAACAAGAAATAATAGCATCAAAAGAAAAGTCAATATTACGGGGAAGTGTTTCTTTATCTCCCGAAATAATAGTTTCTGGAAAACTCACATTTAATCCATCAAATTTTATAGACTTGGAAATAATTAATTTCAATTTTTCCTGCTTGAACATCGTTGCTATTCTACTAGTTTTTGTAGCTACCATGATTTGATCTTGCTGCCAGTAGTTATTTCTTTTTGTTGCTTGATTTGCCCAAAAAGAAAGTAGTTTAGTAAGAGGGCCTGTGATACCTGTACTCCATACGCTTAGTAGAAAAACTCGAATGGCAGAAAAAGTTAATAATGATAATGTATTAGCCAAACGACTAATAGTAATAAATTCAAGAAAATCATTTACATGTTTATATTTATGAAATTCATTAGAAAGAATTTTATGCTCATCATAATTTTTAGTTTTCATTACTGATATGGCAAATCTAGGAGCCATTAAAAAAGGCCTTCTAGACCAAACTACGGTTTCTTTAGCTACTTCACAGACTTCTGCTGCTATATCTGAAGCACTCTCACCAATCCCTATAACCAATACTCGTTTATCTTTAAAGGAAACATTGTTTTTGTATTCAGATGAGTGTATTTTTTGTCCAGAAAACCCTTTTAGTGGAAGCATATTAGGGGTTTGATTGGAGCCTGTAGCAATTATAAGATTATTCCCGTAAAAAACTTCATCATTATTTTCAATTTTTAAAGCCCATAAATCATCTTCTAATTTTGCATGTTTAACTTTACTATTAAATTTAATATATGGCAACAAATTAAAATGTTTTACATATGCCTCAAGGTATTTGCCATATTCTTTTTTGGAAGAATATTTGATCTGAGATTCTAAAGGAGGGAAGTCAGAAAAAGCCATAAAAAAATTCGAACTTGTCAAGTATAAACTTTCATAAGTTTTGTCATTATCTAGACTGAAAACTCCGCCAAAAGATGAGGATTGTTCTAAAATAAGTGCATCGTGACCAGCTGCAAGCATTTCTTTTAAAGTAACTAGACCTGAAGGTCCTGCTCCGATAATTAAAACTTTTTTTTGATTTGAAACATTTTTCATATATTAATTTTTAAAGAGGGTCATATTATAAAAACGATACTTATTTTTTCAGACTATATTGAATACGTCCTAATATTCCTTCTTTTATAATTTTATTAAAACGTACATCAGGGAGTTTACGAAGAATTTCATGTGCTTTTTCTATTTTTTTACCAGGCCCCTTTAACCTAAATTGAGTAGCTTGTGTAGGTCCAAAAACCAATTTCACCCAAAGTTTTGGATTTCTAAAAAAGTATTTTGTTAAAGGAGGCTCACATCCAATAACATTTGCTAAATCATCCATAAAATAATGATAATCTACCAAGCTTCTTTCTCTATAGGCATTATGCTCAAAACGATTAAGGGATTCTGCACGATCTATTGAAGAAATTTGTTCCATTTTTACAGGAGAAGGCAACGTATGTTTTCCCGACACAATCAGCGCTAAAAGCCTAGCTTGCATTTCCATAATAGGAAAGTGACTACCAAAACCAGGTCGAGCCCATCCTAACCAAAAAAGGCGATCGGATAGAGCTGGATTAATCATATGTTTATATAAACTCCTTGGATCACACTTTTTAAATTCTTCTGGAAGGATCGGTATTTCATTTACATATCCAGTACAGAATACGATTTCATCAATCCCTTCTAATATTTTTCCATCTGAAGTATTTATTGTCACCCCTCCATCTTTTACACTGATTACTTCTCGGACAAGTTCACAATTATGATTAGCTATTGCTTTAGCCAAACCAAGAGACTTGGTTCCATAAACACCTCTAACTCCATATGTAGAAACCACCAATTTATTTAAATCTGCTACAACATTAAAAACTGGATCATTTTTATCTTCTTCTCTTTTTATTAATCGTTTGGAGAGTACAATTCCGTGATTTAGAGGTAGGTTCCAAATACCTCTATGAGTAGAGTTATCTGTAGCAACATCACCTCTTTTACGCGGAACCACCCAACCTGTAGAATTTCTAAGGCTTATCCAACATTTTTCAGCGACTTTTGAGATTTCTAAAGCAATATCAGAGCCAGATTCTCCACCACCAACAACTAACACTCTTTTGCCTTTATATGACGATGCGTTTTTATAGGTTGTAGAATGAGAGTAAACTACATTGGTGAGTTCTTTTTTCCAACTAGGAAATCCAGGAATACTATTATTACCTGTAGCAAGTGCTACTCTGTGGCAGGTTAAGAACTTTCCTGATTCAAGATGAACTTTCCAGCTTTTTTCTCCACCTAATTCATTTTCAATATTCTCTATCTTTATGACCTTGTTTCCATATCTTATATATTGGTTTACTTTAAAGTGCTCAGAATACGCATTCCAATATTTTAGAACCTCTTCTTTGGACCAAAATTTGTTAACAGAATTATCTCCAATCCAAAAATCTGAAAACATACTAAAAGTGGCAGAAGATGTTAGTCTTAAATTATCATATGCTTTAGAAAATACACCGCCTAATTTTTCGGATTGTTCTAAACATAAAATATTATCTATTCCTTGTTCTAATAATTCTTTAGTAGCTACAATTCCACATGGTCCTGCACCAATAACAATACAATCTAACATAATATATGATTATTTTTTATTAATAAATTCATTTTTAGCAATCAACAGTTTTGATTCGGGCACTAATAACTCATTTACATAACAAATGATTTCATTTGTATCTTTTGTAATCATGGTGTGACTTCTCCCCATTCTAAATGTTTTGTTGTAAACATTATTTTTAATTATGATATTATGATTCTTTATGATTACATTAATGCCATATTCTTCTAATAAACCTCCCAATGGAGTGGAAGAAGAACGGAGTTTTTCAATTAGTTCAACCGGAAGGTTTTTTTTTATAATTTTAAGATTTGCCTCTAAAAGTTTATTGTCCGTTTTTTTTTGTTTAATGACTGATTCTCTTAAATAAATATGATCGGTTTCTATATGCTTATAACCAACTTCTAAAACATATATCTTTCCGAAATTTATTTTCAGATTTGGTGTAAGCAATGATTTTTTATTTAAAATACTATAACTTAAAGCTAGGTTTTTTTCTAAAACAGAAGTTGAGAAAAAATGTTTATATAAATCATTAGTATTCCAATTGTTATTTATGCTATCCATTTTTTATAATTTTATATTCCATTTTTGATTATCCGTAATATGTCATAATTCTGTAATTCCGGCAATAACGAGTCTATCAAAGAGTTTTTCTCCAAAATATCTTCTATTGTGTTTGTAAATGAATGCATTTAAATAGAGTTGTAGGTATTTGCCTTTTATTTTATGATAGTTTCCTAATAGGTTCCTCTTTACATTACTTATTGTTATGTGTACCCATTGTAGTGTTTCTTTAGTAGTTTGTTTATTTGATTTTTCTGCAATATGCAGTTCTACATAATCAGCGATATCTACATAGGAAGTGTTTTGGTCATTAAAGACAATGGTAGATTCTTCAATTCTTCTGTATTTTCCTGTTTTTTATGGATTTGTAAGATTTTAGCCTTAAAGTATCTACAGTGTTTGGACTTTTTGCCTGTCTCTATATCTTCTAAAGGAAATCATACGACTTAATTTCTAATTATCAATTAGTTTGGATATCTAAATATGCGATATTGAAATGATTTAAACTTTGTTTTTTTGAATTTCTTGAATCCTATAAGGCAGAAAGTAAGATAGTTAGACCCTTTTCAGCTTTCTACAGTTGTATCAAATCTGCTTCGTAATGATCTAAAGCTGTTCATCCAAGCATTAGTACGATCTACTACATAATACTGGTCATATATAGGTTTTGGCAAAATACTCCTCTCGATTCTGTGTGTTTCCATTACACTTATTAAAACACACATTGGCTTGAATTTCTTTTGAAGAGAACCCTTTCTTGGTGGTACTCAAAAGAAGTACGACCTTATATCAAATCATAAATGACAACTTTGAACTTTCCATTATCATAACACTACGCAGAGTTGAATAATTTTAATCAAAACTGAATCTTTAATTAAATATTTGCATCTGATTATCAGACTATTACAAATATATTTTATATACTTTATTTTTAAATATAAATATCCCCCGAAACGGAAAATAAGCTATTAAAAGTGAATTTTGGGCTCTGTAGCATTAACTTTGAATTACAATCTCGATAGTAAATTGGTGCTTTCGGAAAATGAAGCATTTTGATATTTGATGGTTTTGTTTAAAACTTCAATCATCGAGTTAGAAAAGACGACATTCTTTTGCCAACACAATAACCATAAATTATAGATCAATATTGAATTACTTTATCAATCGTAGCACAAATGCATCAGCAGAATCTTTTAAAGCTAAAATAAAGGCCTTTAGAACTCAGTTCAGAGGTGTCAAAATGTAGAATTCTTCCTATTTAGATTAACTACCATATTTGCTTAAACACAACAATTAGTCTTGATCCGTTATCGAACCATAAGAGTAAATACGGTATTCGATGCGATCCCACTATTTAACCCGAATTATGCAATAGAAAATCCATTATGTTCTAAAATCACTGCAAAACCAATCGCTGCGCTGTATTTTTTGATTTAACCCAGATTATG
>CAZPTJ010000033.1:0-18805 GCA_964589085.1 uncultured Flavobacteriaceae bacterium
AAATTCAGTTTTTTATTCAAAATAGGAGTGTTATTTTATATTGATTTAGCTATAAATCAAAAAATACAGCGCAGCGATTGGTTTTGCAGTGATTTCAGAACATAATAGATTTTCTATTGCATAATTCGGGTTTAATGACTAGCTTATCGTAATTCGAACAACATAGCCTTCCCAACTTCTTACATTAAATACAGTGTCATCGTCAAAGATGAGATATTGACCTTTTACTCCTGCTAATTTTCCTTCGTACGCTGGTGTTTTATCCAGATTAAGTGTTTTTAATTTCTCAGGATATTTTTGAACAGGAAATTCAATATGCATTTCAGTATTATCCTTTAGAATATACTCCAGTACCTCTTCAGGAAGATATTCCTTCAATTGCTCTTTTTGCTCAAGAAGATCAATATCTTCAATGTCATTTTTAAGCATTTTTCGCCAATTGGTCTTATCAGAGATATGTTCTTTTAATGCGATTTCGGCAATTCCTGCCAAATATCGATTAGGTACTTCTACTATTGCCAGAGCTTCATGTGCTCCCTGATCAATCCATCGGGTAGGTACTTGATTCTTACGAGTCACTCCTACTTTTACATTGCTAGAATTTGCCAGATACACAATATGAGGTTGTAATTGCATTTTCTTTTCATACGCAAGATCTCTGTCTTCAATATCCAAATGTGCTTTGGACAATTCAGGTTTCATAATCCAATCTGCGGCCTGAGGAACTTTATAAAAATCTTCATAGCAAAATCCTTGTCTATAGATTTTTCTATTTTCGCCGCAGGCTAAACATTGATAGCCCATAAACTCTATATGGATTTCCTTTCCTACTAACTGATTCATTCGGATAAACTCTTTTCCCAGAATAAGATAGTATTGTACAGGAGGTCCTATTTCTGTGGACATTTTGGTAAGAACGCCTTGATATTGCATCTTTTAAAAGTCTTTTGATTTTAATTTGATCAGAAAAAAGCTAAATTAGCCCCTCTTAGTAATTAAGAATATTTTTGAAATCCCGATAGCAATCGGGACGTAAATATACCAACTTTATGCCGATCCCTTTAGTACATTCTATTGCTTCATGGTTTTTAAAAAAGCGCATTCATCAAATGGAGCTTTTTATTAAATATCCACAAGAAGTTCAGGAAGAATTACTAACACATTTACTAGAAAAGGCAAAAGATACTGAGTATGGAAATCAATACGACTTTGCATCTATTAAAAACTATGCAACTTTTGCCGAACGGATTCCTATAAGCAATTACGAAAATTATCAAGATGCTATAGAACGCAGTAGGCAGGGTATTACCAATATTTTCTGGTCTACACCCATAAAATGGTTTGCACAGAGTAGTGGTACTACAAGTGCTCGAAGCAAATATATTCCTGTAAGTCCTGAATCTCTTGAAGATTGTCATTATGCAGCAAGCAAGGATCTTCTTTGCATGTATTTGAATAATAATGAAAATTCACAACTTTTTAAAGGTAAGGGACTGCGTTTAGGAGGAAGTAAGCAGCTTTATGAAGAAAATGGTACTGTATATGGTGATCTATCGGCTATTCTTATAGATAATATGCCTTTTTGGGCAGAGTTTAGCAGTACCCCAAACAATGAATTATCATTATTAGGCGACTGGGAGATCAAGATGCAGGCTATTGTAGATGAAACCCGTAAAATTAATGTAAGTAGCCTTGCCGGAGTTCCATCTTGGATGTTAGTTTTATTAAATAATATCCTTGAGACTAGTGGCAAATCAAATATTCTGGAGGTATGGCCTAATCTGGAAGTATATTTTCACGGAGGTGTTAATTTTGATCCATATGTCGATCAATATAAAAGATTAATTCCCAAATCAGATTTTAAATATTACGAAATCTACAATGCTTCTGAAGGCTTTTTTGCTATTCAGGATCGTAATGATGATAAGGACTTACTTTTAATGTTAGATTATGGTATTTTCTATGAGTTTATACCGATGGACGCTTATAATACTCCTGATCAAAAAATCATCCCATTAAATGAAGTTGAAGTAGGAAAAAATTATGCGGTAGTTATTACCACAAATGCCGGGCTCTGGCGCTATCAAATAGGCGACACTGTGCGATTTACGTCTGTAGCTCCTTATCGCATAAAAGTAAGCGGTCGCACAAAACACCATATCAATGTTTTTGGAGAAGAGCTTATTATTGAAAATGCTGAAGAGGCATTACGTCGCGCCGCACAGACTGTGCATTGTGAAATTAAAGACTATACTGCTGCACCCGTCTTTATGGAAGGTAGGGAGAAAGGAGCTCACGAGTGGATTATTGAGTTCAAAGAACCTCCAATGTCAATGATTGACTTTAATAATCAATTAGATAGGGCATTACAAGAAGTTAATAGTGATTATGAAGCAAAGCGATTTAATAACACAACCCTTAATCCTCCTAAAATTCATGCGGCTCGTGAAAACCTCTTCTATGACTGGCTTAAAGCTAAAGACAAATTAGGAGGACAACATAAGATTCCTAGACTTTCCAATAAACGGGACTTTATAGATGAGTTACTAAAACTTAATATCTAAATTGAGATAAAAAGATTTTCTTTACTAAGAAACCGCTTTAAGCTTCTTCAATGTAGACTTATTGAGTTTACCTTGAGCATATTCTTTGGTTACACTAAGTTCTTTATCTTCTGAACTAGGTAAATCAAACATAGCGTCAGTAAGAATAGCTTCGCAAAGAGAACGTAATCCTCGAGCTCCTAATTTATACTCAATCGCTTTTTCAACTAAAAAGTTTAATGCCCCTTCAGAGATCTCAAATTTGATATCGTCCATCGCAAAAAGCTTTTTATATTGCTTAATGATCGCATTTTTAGGCTCTGTAAGAATAGCTCTTAAAGTTCCTGCATCTAGCGGATTCATATGTGTAAGTACCGGTAAACGTCCTATAATTTCAGGAATCAAACCAAAATCCTTCAGATCCTTAGGGATAATATATTTTAACATATTATCACGCTCAATTACATCTTCACTTTTACTGGCACTAAAGCCCATAGCTTGCATATTCAAGCGTTTAGATATATGGCGTTCAATACCATCAAAAGCTCCTCCAGCAATAAATAAGATATGTTCTGTATTTACTTCAATAAACTTTTGATCAGGGTGTTTGCGTCCTCCCTTAGGTGGCACATTAACTACTGTTCCTTCTAATAATTTAAGTAATGCCTGTTGTACTCCTTCTCCACTCACATCACGAGTGATGGAAGGGTTATCACTTTTTCTGGCAATTTTATCAACTTCATCTATAAAGACAATGCCTCGTTGTGCTTTCTCCAGATTGTAATCTGCAGCTTGGAGTAAACGGGTAAGTATACTTTCAACATCTTCTCCTACATATCCGGCTTCCGTAAGTACGGTTGCATCAACAATCGCTAACGGCACATTAAGCATTCTTGCCACAGTCTTTGCAATAAGGGTTTTTCCTGTACCCGTCTGACCAACCATGATAATATTACTCTTTTGGATTTCTACATCATCATCATTTGCAGGTTGTAATAATCGCTTATAGTGATTATATACGGCAACAGCCATCACCTTTTTTGTATGCTCTTGCCCAATAATATACTCGTCCAGAAAAGACTTAATTTCTAGTGGCTTCTTAAGCATAAGCTCACTCTCCAAGTCATTGCTTTGAACGTCTTTAGATTCTTCCAATACTATCCCATGTGCTTGTTCAATACAACGATCACAAATATGAGCATCCAAACCTGCAATAAGCAAATTAGTTTCGGGTTTTTTACGCCCGCAAAATGAGCATTCTAAATCTTCTTTTGCCATACTAACACCTTTAAATCTCCTCTGAACACGCTTTCGCGAAAGCGTATATCAAAAGCTATTAATCTCTTTTTAATATCTCATCGATCATACCGTATTCAAGAGCTTTATCTGCCTTCATCCAATAATCACGATCACTATCTTCATATACTTTGTCGTAATCCTGACCAGAGTGTTTTGCTATAATTTGATATAACTCTTCCTTTAAGATCAGAATTTCTCGTGCTGTAATTTCAATATCACTTGCCTGTCCTTGTGCTCCTCCCATAGGTTGATGAATCATCACCCTAGAATGTGGTAGACCACTACGCTTGCCTTTCTGTCCAGCACATAACAATACAGCTCCCATTGAAGCCGCCATACCCGTACATATTGTTGCCACATCTGGTTTTATAAATTGCATAGTATCATAGATACCTAAGCCTGCATAAACACTCCCACCTGGAGAATTAATATAAATCTGTATATCCTTAGTGGCATCTGTACTCTCCAAAAACAAAAGTTGAGCTTGAACAATATTTGCCACCTGATCATTAATTCCTGTTCCCAGAAAAATAATACGATCCATCATCAAACGTGAAAAAACATCAAAAATAGCTATATTCATTTGACGTTCTTCAATAATATTAGGAGTTAACCCTACGGGCATCATACTACTTACAATCTTATCGTAGTACATACTATTAACACCCTGATCTTTGGTTGCAAATTTTTTAAATTCTTTTCCGTAGTCCATATATTTTTAATGTGGCTTTTTATATAATTAAAAGGCGTATTACTATAAAATAATACGCCTTAAAGATACTTATTTATCATCAATGTATTATTTATACACTTCTTTTACAAACTGATCAAAAGTTACTTTCTTCTCCTTAAGTGATACATTCTCTTTAAAGAAAGTTAACATTTTTTGATTCCTCAATTGCTCAGATAATCTTTTTACCTCATCTTGGTTACCCAAAATCCTGGCAGCAATATCTTCAAGTTCCTTGTCTTCAGGATTCATTTGTCCAAATTGCATCATTTGACCTTTGATCATTTCTTTTGCAAAATCTTTTAATTCATCAAAAGAAACCTGAAGATTATGATCAATAACGAGTTTTCCTTCTATTAATTGGTATCGCAATCCTTTTTCTGAACGTTCATATTCTTCTTTAGCCTCTTCTAGCGTCATTTCACTTTCACCAGTAGATTTAATCCAACGTTGTAAAAACTCTGAAGGTAAATCAAACTTTGTTTCAGCAATCAAATGTTCTGTAATATCGTTTAATAATTGTTGATCGCTATGCTGAACAAATTGTTTCTCAGAATCTTCTTTTATTTTCTCATTTAATTCTGTAGCGGTTTTAACAATATCCTTACCAAAAAGCTTATCAAAAAGCTCTTGATCAAGATCAGCTAATTCTCTTTTATTAACTTCTTTGATCGTAAATGTAAGCTCAGCATTCAATTCAGTCGCTTCTTCTTCTGTTTTTCCTAAAAACGCGGTATAATCTTTACTTTCAGTAAAAAGTTTTTTACTATTTACTGTTATAATATCATCTACCTTAGCATTAATGAATAGGTTTTGATTCTTTTTTCCTTTTAATAATGCAATTTCAAAGGTTGTTTCTTTATCAATACTTGCTTCTTCATTAAAAAATGTTCCGGTCACTTCACTATCAATAGTAGCTTCTGTCTCACTGATTAATTTTCCATATTGTTTACGGATGGTTTTTACCTGATTTTCCACCATCGTCTCATCTACTCCAATTTGATAATAGGTAATAGCTTTTTTAGGTTTAAGGTCAATCTCAAACTTAGGAGCCATCCCTAATTCAAATTCAAAACTATAAGCTTCTGCATCCCAATCAAAATCTTCTTGTTCTTTAGGCAATGGATTACCCAGAACATCCAATTTTTCTTCGGTAAGGTATTTATTAAGTGCGTCTTGAAGTAATTTATTCACTTCGTCAACTAGCACTGCTTTACCATACTGTTTTTGAACTAATCCCATGGGCACATGTCCCTTTCTAAATCCAGGAATGTTAGCAGTTTTCCTGTAATCTCTAAGTACCGTTTCCACTTTTTCCTTATAATCTTCCTGAGCGATATCTACTTTTATTATCGCGTTCAATTCATCAATTTCTTGCTTTGTGATATTCATGGGTATCAAAATTAAGGGTGCAAAAATACGTAATTTTTTATGGATAGCACTATATTAAAATATTTGAATAAAACGATTTAAATACATCTTCTCATATTAAAAAGCCTCTCAAAATGAGAGGCTTTTTAAATAAAACAAGATTCTATTATTTAATTGACATTATCGCTTAATGTAATTGTTCCGAACTCTCCAATATTTACTAAAGGAATGTTTGAGCCATATTGTGCGTTAATTGCTTCTAAAATCGTGTTTGCAGTAAGCGCATATCCTCTTGGGGTCGGATGCACACCATCAAGTGAAAACGCTCCTCCAGTCACAAAGGCTGAAGTTAATAATCCTCCATCAAATACTACACCTCCGGCCGCTACCTGTTGCAGCGCAGCACGAGCATCTACAAAAGCAAGTCCGTTTGCAGAAGCTAAGGCCTGAATGGTCGCATTATAAGAAGCCTGTGCAGTTGATATAGCTAATTGTTCTGTACTAGTTAACACAAACTGATCTGCTAAAGGCACAGCTACCCCGCCAGTAGTCAAAAGGTTTCCAGGTTCTGCCTCCACACCAAGCACGCTTAAAGCCGTAAGCGGAAGAATATCGCTCTCATTTGCCTGACGTAGTTGTCCAAGCAAATTAGCCGTTGCGGCATCAAGATTTGCAGGAGGCCCTTGTAATATAGCACTCACATCTGTAAGTGTCTCATCAATCATTATTGGAAAATTATTCCCTGCAGTAAATACCACTTGACGTGAAGCAGCCTCTTCAGCTGTTATTACTCCAAACTGCACTAAACCTGGCAATACCTGATCATTATATAATGCAAACTGTGCATTAACAAAAGCAGCCGTATCTGCATCTAATGGAATAGATTGTGTTGGGATTGTGGTGAAAAACGGTATGGATGTTACATCAGGAATATTTACTAATGCTCCATCGGCTCCAGTTCCTACAAGGGCATTGACCATATCATTATAAACACTTGCAAATACAGAAGGATCTGTTATATCACTTCCTCCATAAGTTGAAGGATCAAGATTTCCAGTTTGATCAACTCCAGCTCCTCCAGAGGTCGCAAATCCAAGAATATCATTATTTCCAATCCATAAACTGAAGAAGGTCGGACTTGTTGCTACGGCATCACCAATAACTGTAGCATTAGGTGCTGAGGCAAAACGTGCAAAATAAGGATTTGCCAAACCAGCTTGAACATTGGCAACGTTTCCATAACCAGGAAAAAGTAAATCAAAGCTACGTGCCCCAGGAACTCCAACATTGTTAAAAGGTCCTGTTAAAATATTTGACACCTCTGTAGTTGGTGTTCCTGCAAGGACAGCAGGTCCTCCAGGGTTACCATTACCATCTGATGCAAGTACAAATCTATTCTGTGTAATTTGAACGCCTCCTAATGTGAGACCTCCAAGATTATCATTTACTAAAGGTTGCGTAAAAGTACCTCCATTTGCAAACTCAAATTGTGTTGCCATTATATTGGGATATGAATTCTCTTGCCCAGTAATATATAAGGCGCTATCTGCAAAACCTGCAGTTAAAGAATTACCAACAGCCACATAATTTGAAAAATCTGCAGTACCACTTGTAAAATTAATTTCATCTATAGGATTATCTAATTCGGGCTCACAGGAAAGTACTCCAAAAGCTAATCCAACAGCTAAAAATCTTAAATATAGTTTCATCTTCTGTGCTTTTATAAATTATAACTTACTCCTATACCTCCTGAAAAGGCATTAGATTGAAACGTTCCTCCAAAAGGAACAAACTGTCCGTTTTCTTCAAAGAAATCAAAAGAAGCGTCTACTTCTGGGAAGTATAAATAAAGGAATGATGCATCAATTGCAATGCGCTCATTTATATTAAAGGATAATCCTGCAGTGATTCCGTGAGAATTATTACGCGGTGTTTCAGGACTAAAGAACCCATCACGTATAGGTGTTTCATCAAAGTAATATCCCCCTCTTAAAGTCAATGAATTATTAAGTGTGTATTGAGCACCAAAACGTACAATAATTGCATCTCTATAGTTTCTTGGATTAAAAGAATCAGGCACACCTTCTGGGATAAAATCAATATCTAAGTTTTCATATGCAGACCATTCATCAATAACATAGTCAAGGGCTAATAACCACTTTTCACTAGGTTTATATGATAGTCCAATTGTCCATTCAGCCGGCAAAGGTATTTCCGCATTAAATCCTATAGTTCCATTAGTTACTCCTACTAATGGACTATCTGGTAGATTACTAAACGTAGCATCCCCATTTTCGGCTTCCAATGTAATTCTCGAACGATAATTAATACCAAAAGCCCACTGATCACTAATATTAAAAAATGCTCCTGCTGAAAAACCAAAAGAAGTTACTCCACTATCTTCTACAGTTACATTGGATCTGTTTCCTTCTAAATCAGTTAAGGTTCTTGATAAATTCCTATTAAATTCTACCGAACCTATTGCTAAGATGGGACCACCTCCAATACTTATTTCATCGATAATTTTCCATGAAAATAAAGGTTGAACGTAAATCGCCTGTAAGTCAATCGTATTAACCAAATGGGATCCCACCCAATCTATTGGGTATTCTACTCTACTTCCATAAGGTGTATACACGGCTAGTGCCAGTGCAAAGCTGTCAGACAATCCATAGCTCGCATAAAGATAAGCCGGTGTTCCTACTGGGCTATCTGCTTGCACTGCTTGTGCAAATTCTTCATTTTGAAAAGTAATATCTGAAGATACACCAAAACCACCAACGGCTACATTTAGTTTATTTTCTAAATAAACTAAACCTCCGGGATTAAAAAATGCAAGCTCAGCATTATTTACAATCGCCACGCCTGTATGGCCCATAGCCAGTGCTCTGTTTCCTTGAAGACTTACACGAAAGCCTCCTGCAAAAGTCGTTGCGCAAACTAGGAGAAGTATCGCAACACTTAAAACTTTTTTCATAATATGTAATAAATAGATTAGAGGAATTAATTAATATTCAACGTCATATGCCAAATTAAGCATTATTTTAATAGCTATTCAACCATTGCAATCAAATTTATTATGCATACATAATAAATAGCTGAGCAATGTTATAAAAAATTTATGACTTCTTTATAAAATTCTTTAGGATTTTCGGCATGTAACCAATGACCGGCATTAGAAATAGTACGAATTTCTGCCTGAGGAAAGTCTTTATTAATTTCTTTATGATCATTTGAGGTAATATAATCCGACTTATCCCCGCTTAAAAACAACGTTTTTTTAGTATATACGCGATCTGAAGGAAGTCCTTCTGCAACCTGTAATGCACTTTCTACAAGAACGGGTAAATTTACACGGAGTCCTAAACGTCCTGGTTGCTTCCAATAGAGATTCTTGAGCAGAAATTGTCGTGTTCCAACATCAGGGATTAAACTTTCCAAAAATTTATCGGCTTCTTTGCGACTCTCCAATGCATCTAAATTGTTAGATAATTCACTAAGCGACTCCAATATATGATTATGGTGGGCATTATACACTCTTGGAGCAATATCTGCTATCACAAGTTTAGAGATATAATCAGGGTATTTCGTTGCAAAAAACATAGCTGTCTTCCCTCCCATAGAATGTCCCAATAAATGCATTTGTTCTATATTATGATGGTCACAATACTTTTTCAGATCCTCAGCCAGTTCGGTATAATTAAATATGTCATTATGAAAACTTCTACCATGATTTCTCTGATCTACTAAATGCACCTCATAACCCAAACCAGAAAACTGTCTTCCTAAAGTCTTCCAGTTATCTCCCATGCCTAGAAACCCATGTAGAATTATGAATGGAAAACCTTCTCCCATAATATTAGCGTGTAAAATCATTTAACTCAATGCTTTTAGATATTGTTCCAATACCGACTCAAAACCTAAATACAAGGCTTCCGAAATAAGTGCATGTCCAATAGAAACTTCTAATAACTCAGGAATATTTGACTTAAAGAATGCTATATTCTCCAAAGACAAATCATGTCCTGCATTAATACCTATATCTAACTCATTAGCTCTTAAAGCCGCTTCTACATATGGCTTTATTGCTTTATTTGATTCTTGATTATATAGCTTAGCAAAAGATTCAGTATAGAGTTCAATTCGATCAGTTCCGACGGCTTTAGCCCCTTCTATCATAGCTATATCGGGATCTACAAAAATGGAGGTGCGTATTCCTTCCGATTTAAATTCTCCTATAACTTCTTTCAAAAAGGATTCATTTTTAATGGTATTCCAGCCAGCATTTGAAGTTAAGGCGTCAATTGCATCTGGCACAAGTGTCACTTGTGTTGGCTTTACTTTTTTCACCAGATCAATAAATTTATCAATCGGATTTCCTTCGATATTATACTCCGTTACTACAATTTCCTTTAGCTCCATGGCATCCACATACTTAATATGTCTCTCATCAGGACGAGGATGTATCGTTATTCCTTCGGCTCCCATTTGCTGTAGATCTTTAGCCACCTGAATAAGGTTAGGCACATTGCCACCTCTTGAATTTCGCAAAGTGGCTATTTTATTAATGTTTACACTTAACTTTGTCATTAACTAATTGGCATAATATTCGCAACAAAAATAAGAATACGAATCCTGCTAACGTTTAATTTTTCATTATTTTGCATTATGCTCATTACCGATTTTATCATAAATGATATCAAACCTATTTCTGAAACACAGAACATAGGCGAAGTACAATCTATTTTTAGTCAGACTACATATTCACATGTCCCTATAGAACGTGACCAGGTATATATAGGTTGTCTTGCAGAGACTGATGCCCATTGCTACGATTCGGATTCTCCTATAATAGATTATAAACATGCATATCAACATTTTTTTGTGCGCTATGCGACCAACTGGCTTCAAGTTTTAGAAGCTTTTGCTCAAAATAATACCAATCTTCTTCCAGTGCTTAATGAGAAAAGTCAATATATAGGTTATTATGAACTCGCAGATGTTATGAGTTTTTTCAATAATACTCCTTTTATTAGCCTTTCGGGAAATACACTCATTATAGAAAAAAGACTGGTAGACTATTCATTCAGCGAAATCTGTCAAATCATAGAGTCCAATGACGGACGTATTCTGGGGGCATTTATTTCTGAAATAGCTAATGATATTGTGCAGATATCATTGAAGATAGGTGATGCCAATTTTAATGATATTCTTGCCGCCTTCAGACGATATGACTATACTATTATATCAAGTCACCAGGAAGATATTTTCTTAAAAGAACTACAGGAAAGATCACGATATCTGGAAAAATATTTAAATATCTAAAAGTATGAAAATAGGTATTTACGGTCAGTTTTATCATAAGGAAGCGGGACGCTATATTCAAGAGTTATTGGATATACTGGACAAGCAACAGATAGAAGTTATCATTGAAAAGAACTTCCTAGAGTTGATCAACAAAAACAAGGACATTGATCGTACATATTCCCATTTTAGCACTTTTGAAGAATTAGATAGAAGTTATGATCTTTTCTTTAGTATTGGTGGTGATGGAACGATCTTGAAGACGGTAACCTACGTCAGAGAGTTAGGAATTCCAATTGTCGGTATTAATACCGGACGTCTCGGATTTTTAGCTACTATAAAGAAAGAAGAAATTGAAAAGTCAGTCATAAAAATATTGAATAATCAATTTACAATTTCAGAACGCACACTTTTATCCGTAACTATTGATCAGGACAATACAATCTTTGAAGGACTCAATTTTGCATTTAATGAAATCTCCGTAAGTCGTAAAAATTCTACTACCATGATTTCAGTAGCAACGCGTTTAAACGGCGAGGCACTTACTAACTATTGGGCAGACGGACTTATCCTAGCTACTCCAACAGGATCGACTGGATATTCATTAAGTTGTGGTGGTCCTGTCATTACTCCAAGTTCTTCAAATTTTGTACTTACCCCTATCGCTCCTCATAATTTAAATGCCAGACCTTTGGTTATTTCTGATGATACAGAAATAACGTTACAAGTTTCAGGAAGAGAAGATGAGCATCTCATTTCTCTCGATTCTCGGATAGCCACGCTTGAAAACAACACATTAATAACAATAAAAAAAGCCCCATTTCACGTAAAACTCCTCACTTTAGAAGAGGATAGTTTCTTAAAAACTTTGCGCGAAAAACTACTTTGGGGAGAAGATAAACGCAACTAAACAATATTTCTTTCCAAAGGGTGTTTATCAAAGAGTATTAATTTGCGGAGTCTAGACTCTCTAATAAATTAAGAGATTGTGTTGATACTCTTAGATTAAATGAATTGTATTTGCCAGCACAATATTGTTATATTTGCAAACTTTTGAAGCTATATGAGGTATTTGACGGTTGTTTTAATCGCCATTTTTGGAAGTACCATTATTAAGGCACAAACCTATGAAGCTGGACTTTATGGAGGTGGTGCAAATTATATTGGCGATGTGGGGTCTACGACATTTATAGCTCCAAATGCCCCTGTAATTGGAGGCATTTTAAAATGGAATAGAAGTAACAGACATTCCTTTAGATTTAGTGCATTATTTGCACAATTAGAAGGAAATGATGAAGATAGTGATGATAACAGAAGACAGCAGAGAGGATTAGAATTCAGTAATTCTATAATTGAACTTTCTTTAGGGTTAGAGTACACCTTTTGGGAATTTGATTTATTTAAAGATAGGAATCCTTCTACACCGTATTTATATACTGGAATTACGGTTATAAATCAGGATGATCTTACTATAAATGAGGCAGGCGATACTATTTTATCTGTTGGCGGATCGTGGGATTTTGTTATTCCAATGGTTATTGGATATAAAATAGCACTTAATACCAAGTTTATATTGGCTTTAGAAGTTGGAGCTCGATATGCTTTAAGTGACAATCTGGATGGTAGTTTTCCAGAAAATAATAGTGAGGTATTGAGTTTTGGAAATATAAATAATGATGATTGGTATATGTTTACAGGGTTTACCTTAACGTATACTTTTGGCCGCAAACCATGTTTTTGCGCCTTCTAAAAAACCAATGGACATATTAGGTCAAATTAATAAGGATAAGCTTCCGCAACATATTGCCATTATTATGGATGGCAATGGTCGTTGGGCTAAAAAGAAAGGATTACTTCGTGCTGCAGGCCATAAGCAAGGCACCAAAGCCGTTCGAGAAGTCGTCGAAGGTTGTGCCGAACTTGGTGTACCCCATCTCACACTTTATGCATTTTCAACTGAAAACTGGAATCGACCTAAACGGGAAGTGGATATCCTAATGCGTCTTTTAGTTTCTTCATTAAAGGATGAAATAAGCACTTTACAAAAAAATGATATTTCGCTTAGAGCGATTGGAAATATTGCCAGTTTACCTCAAAAAGCACAGAAAGAACTCAAGGAAGTCATTTATAGTACAAAAGATAACAAAAGATTAAGAGTAACGCTAGCTTTAAGCTACGGTGCTCGGGAAGAAATATTAAAAACTGTAAAAGAAATAAGTGTTAAAGTTAAAAATAATATAATTTCGCCAGATGAAATCAAAGAGTCCCATATAAATAATCATCTTTACACCTATGACCTCCCTGATGTGGATTTACTTATCCGTACCAGTGGTGAACAACGTGTAAGCAATTTTTTATTATGGCAGATAGCCTATGCTGAGTTTTACTTTACGGAAGTATTATGGCCAGATTTTAGAAAAGAACATTTGCACAACGCAATTTACAATTATCAGAAAAGAGAACGACGATTTGGAAAAACGAGTGAACAGATTAGTTGATACAATAATTACTATTACTTCATTTACCTCATTTAAGAAAACGCTATTTATAATAGCTTTTTTGCTATTTGCGTTACTCAAAGTACAGGCACAACGTGATCTGCCAATTGATGTAAACATTAAGTATGAAATACGTTCTATTGAGGTAACAGGGACAACAACTTATAATGAAAATACGGTTATTGCATTTACAGGACTTCGAGTAGGTGAACGTATTTTTCTTACAGGCTCCAAAATTACAGATGTCATAAAAAAATTATGGGATCTGGAACTTTTTTCAGACATCAATCTTTTTATAACAGATATAGAAGATAATAAAGTAGATCTTCAATTGGATATTATAGAAGTCCCCGTTCTTGGTGAAATAAAAATAAGGGGTATTAAAGAGAAAAAAGCTGCAAAGATTATACAAGACAATGGCCTCAATAGAGGTGCAAAGGTTACTGAAAACCTTGTTACTACTACCAAAAATTTTATTGAAAACAATTACAAGAAAAAAGGATATCTCAATTCTAAAGTTATTATCAACACCGTTGATGTAGTAGATTCCACTTCAAAGAATCAAGTACGCATGCTAGTTAATATTGACAAAGGAGAACGTGTCAAGATTAACCGTATAAACTTTGAGGGAAATGAAGAGATAAAGGATAAGAAGCTTAAGTCTGCGATGAAGAATACGAAGCAGAAGAAACTGTATAGAATCTGGAAACGCTCAAAATATATTGCAGAAGATTTTGAAAGCGACAAAGTTGGTATCATTGATAAATACAAAGAAAATGGTTTTCGTGATGCGCGTGTCGTTTCAGATACGCTCATAAAAAACGGAGATAATGAGGTAACGCTCAACCTGAATATTGAAGAAGGAAATCGTTATTACATAGGTGATATTGATTTTATAGGAAACACCGTATATACTGATGAATTTTTACTTAATAAAATAGGACTTAAAAAAGGTGATACCTATAATGGGGTATTACTCAAAAAACGAATACAAGAAGAAGGAGATCCAGATGCTGATGATCTTGCTAATCTTTATCAAAACAATGGTTATCTATTTTCTAATATTAACCCTGTAGAAGTAAGTGTACAGAATGATACCATTAATTTTGAGATCCGAATTTCGGAAGGAAAGCTGGCTTATTTTAATAATATATCAGTCAAAGGAAATGACAAAACGAAGGATCACGTAATCTACAGAACACTTCGTACGCGTCCTGGTCAGCAGTATAGTAAAAATGCCGTTGTGACCACAATACGGGAATTAGGCGCTTTAGGCTTTTTTGATCCGCAACAATTAACTCCAGAGTTTAAGAATTTTGATCCTAATAATGGAACTGTTGATTTAGAATATAATGTAGTAGAACAAGGTGCCAGCCAGATAGAGCTTCAAGGTGGATTTGGAGGAGGTGGTTTCGTAGGTACTTTAGGATTATCTTTCAACAATTTCTCTATTCAAAATATCTTTAATAAAGATGCATATCGTCCACTTCCTATGGGAGATGGTCAACGTTTTTCATTACGTGCGCAAGCCAGTCAGTTTTTTCAAACCTATAGTGTATCGCTCACAGAACCCTGGTTAGGCGGAAAAAAACCAGTGCAATTATCAGTATCGTTTTCTCACTCTATTCAATTTCAGTTAAACAATAATTTCCAGGCAACAGGTAGAGATCGGGTAAATAGAGATAGTCGATTTCTTATTACTGGTGGATCTATAGGACTTGCAAAACGACTGCGTTGGCCAGATCGAGATTTTACACTATCACATGCATTGAGTTATCAAAATTTTAATCTACAAAACTTTGGAGGCGGAGCCGGAAGTCTGTTTACTTTTGCTGATGGGTTTTCAAATAATTTATCCTACACCGTAGGTTTAAGTCGTAATAATTTATTCTCGAATCGCATTTTCCCTACAGGTGGTTCTGAATGGAGTGTTACTGCAAGACTTACTCCTCCGTATTCCCTTTTTAACGGTGTTGATTATGATGATTTATTAGTCCAAAGGGATCAAGCAGTCGCCATAGGAGATAATGACGAGATAGGACGCATTGATCAGGAGCGTTTTAATTTTCTCGAATTTTATAAATTTAACTTTCAAGGGACTTGGTACAATCAACTTATTGGTAAACTGGTTTTACAAACCAATATAGAATTTGGATTCCTTGGAGCCTATAATCAGGCAAGAGGTGTTCCCCCATTTGAACGTTTCTTCTTAGGAGGTGATGGTTTAGGTGGATTCTCGTTAGATGGAAGAGAAATTATCAGATTAAGAGGGTATCCTAATCAATCAATTACGCCAGTAGAAAGAGGTGCACTACTTGCAACAAGTGCAAATGATGGTGCAGCACTTTATAATAAATTCGGTTTAGAATTGCGTTATCCAGTTGTGTTTAGTCAAGCTGCTACGATCTACGGACTTGCATTTTTAGAAGGAGGTTCAACTTATGACAATTTTAGGGATTATAATCCGTTTCAATTAAGTAGATCAGCCGGAGCAGGAATTCGTATATTTATGCCCGCTTTCGGATTACTGGGACTTGATTTTGGTTATGGTTTTGATCCTATACCAGGAACTAATTTGGGCCCTAACGGTTGGGAAACACATTTTATAATTGGGCAACAATTTTAAATTTGGCACGATTATTTCTAACTAATTGATCGAATTATGAGAATGAACTTTTTTACTTTATTGACAATAGTACTCCTCAGTAGTATATCACTACAAGCACAACGCAGCACACGCATAGGCTATATTGATATGGAATATATTCTTGAAAATGTTCAGGAATACAAGGATGCTTCTCAACAGCTTGATCAAAAAGTAAACAAGTGGAAGAAGGAAATTGAAGGAAAACAGAGTGAGATTGATGAAATGAAAAAGCAGCTCAATAATGAGCGCATTCTTCTTACTAAAGAACTCATTGAAGAACGAGAAGAAGAAATCCAATTTGAAGAAGAACAACTCCTGGATTATCAGCAAAAGCGTTTTGGTCCTGGTGGTGATTTAGTGATTCAGAAAAGACAATTAATTGAACCCGTTCAGGATCAGGTATTTAACGCTGTGCAGGAAATTTCAGCAAATAAGAAATTTGATTTAGTAGTTAATAAATCTGATGTTATTCTTTTATATGCTGCCGAACGTCTCGATATGAGTGATCAGGTACTTCGTAGTATTAATAGATCATCAAGAAGAAAACAGGTAAACAGTCGTCAGGAAAAAGATGACGTAGAACGGGATGAAGCAAGAACTGTAGAAGAAGATAAAGAGGTGCAGGCTCGACAAGCAGAGGCTGATAAGAAAAAAGATGCGCGTGAATCTTTACTTGAAGAACGCGCAAAACAACGTGAAGAACAAAGAGAAGCTCGAAAAAAAGAATTTGAAGATCGCAGACAACGCCTTTTAGAAGAACGTCAACGCAAAAAAGACTCTATAGCAGCAAAGCGTAATGGTGGTGCTGTAAAATCAAATGATGCAAAAGAAAGCGAAGGTCAAAGTACGGTTGAAGAAGAAGAAGTCAACACTGAAGAAGCAGAAGATCCTAAAAAAGCCGCTGCTAAAGCTCGCGCTGAAAAACGCAAGCAAGTATTAGAAGAGCGGGAAGCACAACGTCAAATACTATTAGAAGAACGTAAGCGCAAAAAAGATTCGGCATATAAGGCAAGAGCAAAACGAAGAGATTCTATTAGTAATGCCAAGAAAAAGAAAAGTAACACTCCTCCTGTTCTTCCGGATCCGGATGGTGGATTATAATTAAACTGTCACTAAACCCAATTCAATTTATATAACACTTAAATAGTTAAACTTAATTACAATGAAACAGATGAAAATGGTATTGGTTGCACTGGTATTAACTTTTGGAGCAGCACAATTCACACAAGCCCAGGATAATCTGGTTGCGCATATTGACAGCCAAAAGTTGGTTGAAGCAATGCCTACGTATCAGGCTGCTATTGCCGAATTGGAAAAACTTCAAAAATCATATCAAACAACTATAAGTGAACTTGGTACTGAATTACAGAAAACCATGGAACGCTACAGTCGTGAAGCCGAAACACAGACGGATGAAGAAAACCTTAGACGTCAAAAAGAAGTCCAGGAAACACGTACAAATATTGTAGAGTTTCAACAAAATGCAAGCGAAGACATTCAGAAAAAAAATCAAGAATTGATCGCTCCCATATTAGAACAAGCTCGTCTAGCTATTCAAAAAGTAGCTAAAGCCAAAGGCATTAAATATGTCCTAGATTCTACTGTAGCAGCAGGGGGTGTACTTTACGCTGATGGTTATGACCTTATGGCTGATGTAAAAGCAGACTTAGGTATTTAAAATTGACTCTTTTTTCGCTTAAAGCGAAATCATATAAAACCAAACTGCCCTTTTTCGGGGCAGTTTTTGATTAAAGGGATGGTAGCAGAAAATGCAATAGGTATTTTTGACAGTGGTGTTGGAGGAACTTCTATATGGAAGGAGATCATAACACTTATGCCCTATGAATCTACAATCTATCTTGCCGACAGTAAAAATGCTCCTTATGGCGATAAGACCGAGGCGGAAATCCTTCAATTAAGTATTAAGAATACGGAAAAGCTTATTGCGCTTAAGGTTAAAATCATTGTTGTTGCCTGTAATACTGCCACAACCAATGCTATTGATTATCTACGTAAAAACTATGATATCCCTTTTATTGGCATAGAACCTGCCATTAAACCTGCCGCTTTACAATCTCAAACTAAAACAATAGGCATTCTGGCTACACAAGGTACACTAAACAGTGCATTGTTTGCACAAACTTCAGAAAAGTATGCAGGAAATCACAAAGTCATTGAAGTGATTGGAAAAGGACTTGTTCCACTTATTGAACAAGGGCAATTACAGGAAAAACAAACCAGAAAACTGCTACGGTCTTATATAGACCCTATGTTAAAAGCTGGTATCGATCATCTAGTTTTGGGTTGTAGCCATTACCCCTATTTACTACCACTTCTTAAAGAATTACTACCTGATCATATTCAGATTATTGATTCAGGTGAAGCCGTGGCCAGACAAACGAAACAGGTTCTT
>CAZPTJ010000034.1:0-16452 GCA_964589085.1 uncultured Flavobacteriaceae bacterium
CTGGCCGCACTACATTTTTGTCCCTGAAACTCAAAAGAACCACGGGTAATGGCTGTAGCAACTTGTTTGGCATTGGCCGTAGGATGTGCAATGATAAAATCCTTTCCTCCCGTTTCTCCTACAATACGAGGGTAGGTTTTATAATTATGGATATTGGCTCCTATTTTGGCCCAAAGATCCTTAAATACATGAGTTGATCCCGTAAAATGTAATCCTGAAAAATCAGGACTCGTCAGTACAGTTTCTGTAATCATCACCGGATCGCCATAGACCACATTAATAACACCATCAGGAACTCCAGCTTCTTTAAAGATATCTACGATCACCTTAGCAGAAAAAATCTGACTATCAGATGGTTTCCATACCACAACATTACCCATCATCGCTGCACTGGCAGGAAGATTGGCAGCAATCGCCGTAAAGTTAAAAGGGGTAATCGCATAAATAAAACCTTCAAGAGGACGGTATTCTAACCTATTCCAGGCATCACTGGTAGATTCTGGTTGTTCGCTATAGATATCAGTCATAAACTGCACATTAAACCTTAGGAAGTCTATAAGTTCACAAGCGGCATCAATCTCTGCCTGGTGTACTGTTTTGGATTGTGCAATCATAGTTGCCGCATTGATACGGGCTCTATATGGGCCGGCAATCAACTCTGCAGCACGTAGAAAAATAGCAGCGCGTTGCTCCCAGGGCATCTCTGCCCAGGCAGTACGTGCTTCCAAAGCACCAGAAATTGCCTGCTCCACATGAGTCTTTTCAGCAAGATGATACGTTCCTACGATATGTTTATGATCATGAGGAGGTGACATCGCACGTGTATTTTCCGTACGTATTTCTTCTCCGTTTATATATAAAGGCACATCTACTGTAGAATTAAACATGACTTTGTATGCCTGAAGCACTTCTTCACGTTCCGGGCTTCCCGGAGCATAACTTTTTACAGGTTCATTGATTGCAATGGGTACCTGAAAAAACCCTTTTCCCATGTATTTTTATTTAAAATTTTAGAGAACGAAGGTACGAATTTTTACAGGGTTTACGCTTTCGCGAAAGCATATACATCAAAGCCAAAATTCATTTATTTTTTGTAAGTTCGAAGTTTATTACAGGACTAACTAAACTTATGTGTACAGTTACCTTTATCCCCCAAGGAAATAACAATTTTATACTAACATCAAATAGGGACGAAGCCATAGGTCGAAAGACGCTTCCTCCTGATTTTTATGATATTGAAGATACAAAAATGCTTTTCCCCAGAGATGCGGTTGCAGGAGGTTCATGGATAGGATTAAGTGAAAAGAGTAGATTGATTTGCCTTTTAAATGGCGGATTTAAGAAACATTTGCGTCAGAACCTATACCGCATGAGTAGGGGTGTCATTGTTAAAGAACTACTAAAAACTCCTGATTTAACAGCGATCATTTATGATTTTGATTATACGGGAGTAGAACCGTTTACGATTATTGCCATCTCCTGGGAAAAAACCTTGGAAGTGACAGAACTGGTTTGGGATGGTGAACAAGCACATATACGCACACTGGACGAACGACCTCATATCTGGTCTTCTTCTACCTTATATGATGAAACGATGAAGGGAAAACGCAGAGATTGGTTTTCTGGTTTTATTGAAGAGGGGAATATAAGTAGTATGGAAGATATGTATACCTTTCATACCAAAGCTGGAGAAGGTGATCCTAATGTAGATGTTTGTCTAGATAGAGGATTATTAAAAACAGTGAGTATTACACAAGTGAGTAAACAGGATGAACAGTGTGATATGCGTTACCATGATTTACTTAAAAATGAAGTGTATAACACTGGATTTGAAATGATAACAGCTTGAATTATAGTGGAAAAATAATTGTTTTAGCCTATCCAGACACTTTTGTAAAAATGTCTGATGAGCTTTTTGTTCGGTTGTTACCTATAGTCGGACTTGGGACACGTACGCATATTAAGGCAGGACACGCAGCCTTAATCCTCATTGAAAATAAAACAGGACACGCAGCGTATTTTGATTTTGGACGTTACATCACACGTGAAGGTTTAGGTCGTGTGCGAGGTGCTAATACTGATGTGGAATTAAAAATTCCATTTAATGCAGTCATTGAAAATGATAAACTGCAAAACTTAGATCAATTTTTACTTTGGTTGGATGCAAATCCTGATAAAACTCACGGATCAGGAAGACTAGTAGCCTCTTTGTGTGAGGCGATAGACTATAGAAAGGCCAAAGATTATATAGATGAACTTCAGGCTAAGGAGAGCTTCCCTTATAAGGCATTTGGGAAGGTAGGAGAGAGCTGTAATTGTTCACGTTTTGTGACAGATGCTATTCTTAAGGCCACGGAGGATAAAGCGATTATTAAAGAGCTACTGTGGAATAAAAAATTTACACCAAGTACGGTAGGTAATGTAGAAAAGAGTGCTTCAGAGCTTGGAGTTTTTGAAGTGCATCAGGGAGTCATAAAACAGTATACTTCTTCAGCATTTAAGGAGAATATGACAAATTACTTTGATCATCGTGTTCCTGTTCATATGAAGAATCCCAAAGCCCTAACTGGCGATAAATTACCCAAAGAAGCACAGCTACTTAAGGGAATAGGGAGTAGTGCATGGTTTCACTATGTAAAACGAACACCTCAGGGACTATTGATCTCTCGTTATAATGAACAACAGGACATAGACTTTCAAGGCATATTTGGAATTCCGGAGGGGTTTGACCCCGAAGCATCTTTTAGTTTTGATTATGATTGCAACTGCTTATACTGTCACGTCATTCAAAAAGATATCCGATATAAAATGGAATTGGTAAAGGAAGCTCAGATAACTACTAGTTCATCGCAAAGGGTGCACTCAGCTTAAATACCGGGATTTTTACTTTAAATTTTCGCGTTGTTGTAAAATTAACCATGTGGTAATACCCTTGCATAGCTCCAAAAGGAGAGGTTAAAAGACAACCTGAATTATAAGTGTGTTTTTCTCCTGGTTTTAGCACAGGTTTTTTTCCAACAACACCTTCACCATCAACAGTTTCTGGTGTATTTAAGGCATCTTGAATCTGCCAGTGTCGCGCCATAAGTTGTACGGCATCTTTCCCTTGATTTTCTATATTAATGCGATAACCAAAAGCAAAGTGCATTTTATAGTTTTTATAAAATGTACCTTCAAAGGTAGTTTCTACCGAAATCTTTATGCCTCTGGTGACTTGTTGAACCATCTCTTTAAAAAAATGTGGCAGCGATTAGAAAGAACAAGCTTGCAAAAAAACTTGTTGATATCCAAAACACGAAATTTAAAAATACAAATTTTATTAATGTGTATATACGGTTTTGTTTATAAAAGTTTTTTAAGGCTTTATAAAAATAGAACGGTCCTATTAAAAGGAGCAGTATTCCAGCGACGGCATTATCTGTGGGAAGTAATAAATCAAAAGGGAGTGCGATTAAAAGCACAAGAAACACCCATGCAAAAATGTGAAAAATAAGCACTAGATGTTCCATATAATTGAACTTCTTTTTGGAATAGATCAACCAAAAGAAAAGTGCAAAAATCGGAGAGAAGAAAAACAAGAAAAAAGGAGTTTTAGAAGCCATATAACTCGCAAATTTTCCAGGATTTTCTAATATACGTTCCATTAAATCACTGCGATCATAGATCCACAAATTGGTTTTTGTTTGTGCGTATTTTAGGCTATCAAGACCCCTCTTTGCATTATCGATATCGGTTTTCTCCCTAAACTGACGGAAGAGTGTGAATTTTCTGGATAATTTATTAAAATTATTTAGGGTGTCGAGTGAAGTTTCATTGATATAGGTATAGATGGAATCTGAATCTTTCCTCTTTTTTTGAATAATGTTGGCAAGACTGTCAAAAGGCACCGTTTTGAACTCTTCGATATTTTGTAAGGAATCTACGGCAGCCTGAACTTGCCCATTATCCTCAACAATTTCAAAACCCGTACCAGTGTCATTTACCCGAAAATTTGCATTATTAAAATTTCCTGGATTGCCATCATTCATAAAAAAGGAAATTATAGCAATCAGTATGAAGTAAAAAATAGAAAGGCTTAAGAAAAACCGAAAAGGATTAGCATAAGTAAAGCGTTTTCCTTCTACATAGTTTTTTGTGATCGTACCTGGTTTTAAAAGGAGATCTTTTAAAGTATATCTAAAACGAGAATCATAAGTGAAAATACTTTGAAAGAATTCGCCGAAAAAATCTTTGAGCACTAAGCGTTTTGTAGTATTCAATTGACCACAATACGCACAAAAGCGATCAGTTAAATCCAGTGGATGTCCGCAGTTTAGACAATCTACTCCACGGTATTTCATAGCCTTACGGCTATTTGATTTGATTGGCGTTTCTTTCACCCTATAAATATAGAGAAAAAGATTAGTTTGTAATTGTCGAAGAGTTAGCTGATCCTACGCCTAATAAGGCGTCAAAGCGAGCGCCAGGAGCCTTATAATAGACCAATACCTGATAATCATTTTCAGTTTGCCAAAAATCACCATCAATGATGTTTGGTGCTAAAATATTGCGATCCAGATCAGTGACGACATACCGGTAATTATAGAATCCCTGTTTTACTAAAAGAGGTAATTCATACCGTTGCGTAGCAGGGTTAAAAGTCATCAGTGTGCTTTCGTCCAAAGTGTAATTATTAAAATTACCATATACATGGATTTCCTGATCGACATCTACTTCAATATGGTCCAGAGAAAGATGCGTCCATGCATATTCCGCTTCAATAGTGGTATCGTCTCCCTGTAAGGTGGTAATTGTAAAATTCCCATTGATATCAGGATTGAAGGTGTACTTTTCGTAGGAACGGGTAATGTTGGAATATAAATAATGGTGATATAGACTCTTTAAACGCACATGACTGATTGCAGCCGTTGCATTACGTACATCCTTAGTGTCAAAATTAAAAAACTCATTCCCTCCCCAAAAAGCACTTTCCTGATCATAGCGATATTCCAGTTTGTTTCCAATATTGTATTGAGGAACCAAATCACTTATAGCCGTTTTTAAATCATTATTTTGGATAATAACTGTTTTTACATTACGTCTGGGGTCTATTAATAAAGTTTCGCCTCCATCCACAAAAAAACGAACGACTTGTTTGCTATCTACATATTTAAGATCTCGACTTCTTTTTATTTCAACACCTACTGCCAGGATAGGATTATAGATCATAAATTTTCGGGAGAATATCAATTCTTGATCGCTACTGAAAATCTTTAATATATAATTACCTGTTTTTGTGAGTGCTCTGGTATTTCTATTTGGAATAGACAATCGGTAATGGGTATATAGCTGTAAGGTAGAAACAGAGTTTTCTTGTTCAAAGATGCGTATGTTGTCCATACCATCCAGATATTCTGACTTAGCCAGAATACTCGGAGTCCAGTCTGCATTATAATGTTCAATCGTATAAAAGTAGCTGGCTTCATCACCTATTATGTCGTCAAAAGTAATCGTTAAGGGTTGTCCTAATTGAACAATAGGAAGCTGGCCAAATTGAGTCCCTCCTCGAAATTGAACAGTTTTAATATATGCCGGAGCAGGCATTTCACTTTCGATTTGAGCCGTACCGCCAGTTATTATTAGGAGACTTAGGAAAAAACCTAAGATCGTTTCTGCTTTATATGGAATAAACATAAAATAAGAATGATATACAATACCTGAAACATTCATATTGCTGGTTTGTGTCAAATATAACAAAATCCGTACCGCAGTGATAATTTTCGTTCCTGCTTTCGCGAAACCTGTGCTGAGCAAAGTCGAAGTGGCGTTAACAAAACATAAAAAGATTTTATGCGGAAAAATGTACAAAAAGAACGAATATTTTTTAACTTTATTTGGAATGATTATAAATAAATTTTAAAGCCATTTTACTCCCATGAAAAGCGTATTAAAATTTGTAAATTTGCACACCTAAAATTATTAGGGTTTTAGATAACATAAATCTACTGACTTATGTCAAAAGACATTAGAATCAAGAAAGGTCTTGATATCCGATTAGTAGGCGAAGCAGAGCAAGTGCTTGCCGAAGGCCCAAAATCGAGAACAGTTACAATAAGACCTTTAGATTTTCATCTTACCACTCCTAAATTAGTAATTAAGGAAGGAGCAAAACTCAAAGCGGGAGATGAAATTTTTTACTCGAAAACTCAAGAGGATATTCGATTTGTTTCACCTGTAAGTGGTACGCTTAAGGAAATACGCCGAGGCGCCAAACGTGTAATTACACATTTGGTCATTGAAGCGGATAGCGAAATTACCTATCGGGATTTTGGAACTTTGGATGCAGCAGCAGCAAATGCTGAAGCGATCAAAGAAAAATTGTTGACTTCTGGATTATGGCCGTTTATCAAACAGCGTCCTTATGATGTCATAGCAAATCCTGAGCATACGCCTAAAGCAATTTTTGTTTCGGGATATGCCAGCGCTCCATTAGCACCAGATTATGATTTTGTGCTTAAAGGGAAAGAGGCACAATTGCAGGCTGCGGTAACGGCATTGGGTAAGTTGACAGAAGGTAGTGTACATATTGGTACTGCCAAAAATGGAAACTCTCCACTTGACGGACTTTCGGGTGTTGTGACTCATAAAGTTTCTGGGCCTCACCCTTCTGGAAATGTAGGTACTTTAATAAATAACGTAGATCCGATTAACAAAGGAGAAATCGTTTGGACGATTAACCCTCAAGATCTGGTGATCATAGGAGATTTACTATTAACAGGTAAATTCAATGCAGAACGTATTATAAGTGTTTCAGGAGCTTCTATAAAAACTCCTAAATATTATAAAACTCGTATCGGAGCTGAGGTGTCAACTTTTGCATATGATGCAGGAGTTAGTGAAGAAAGTGCACGTATGATATCTGGTAATGTACTTACTGGAAAACAAATACAACCCGATGGTGCTCTAGGCTATTATGATAATGAATTTGTGGCAATTCCAGAAGGAGATGATTATGAGTTCTTTGGATGGAATAAGCCAGTCTTTAATAAGATATCGTCTTCCAGAGCATTGACCTTTTCCTGGTTGAATCCAAAGAAAAAATACAACCTGGACACCAATACCAATGGGGAACATCGTGCTTTTGTGGTGACAGGATCTTATGAAGAAGTCTTTCCATTAGACATGTATCCATTACAGATGCTTAAAGCTTGTATGGTGGAAGATCTGGATCAAATGGAAGTTTTAGGAATGTATGAAGTGGCACCAGAGGATTTTGCATTAACAGAATTTATTTGTGTGTCTAAACAACCACATCAGGATATTATACGTAAAGGTCTTGATGTTATGTATAAAGAAATAGGATAAGCTATGGGAATGAAAGAAAAATTACATCAGCTTAAAGAGCAGTATAAAGGTAAAAAGATGGCTCCCGCTTTTAATGCGATCCATACCTTTTTATATAGCCCTAATGAAACGACACATAGTGGTAGCCATATACGTGTGGTAGATGATTTAAAACGTACGATGAATACGGTGATTATGGCATTAGTGCCTTGTCTCATCTTTGGAATGTTCAATGCGGGTTATCAACATTATTTTGCAACTGGAGCGGTGGAAGCGGCAGAAGGTTTTTTTAGTACAAACTTCTGGAATCTTGACAATGTATTACTAGGGGCAAAAACAATTTTGCCTTTAGTCATTATCTCTTATGGCGTAGGATTGGGTGTTGAATTTATTTTTGCGGTAATTAAAGGGCATGAAGTTGAAGAAGGTTATTTGGTCACTGGAATGCTTGTACCACTTATTGTTCCTGTAGATATTCCTTTATGGATGCTTACAGTAGCTGTGATCTTTGGTGTTGTCATAGGAAAAGAAGTTTTTGGAGGTACAGGGATGAATATTTTGAATCCGGCATTGACCATACGGGCGTTCTTGTTTTTTGCATATCCTACCTGGATGTCTGGAGATAAAGTATGGGTACATGGAGCTGTAGAAACTGCTGGACAACCAGATGCTATTTCTGGAGAAACCATTTTAGGAAGTTTGGCACAAAACAATGAAGCAGGGTATGATACCATGCAGATGATTTTAGGTTTTATTCCAGGGTCAGTTGGAGAAACTTCAAAAGTCCTGATTATTCTAGGAGGGTTATTCCTCATTTTCACAAAGATTGGAAGTTGGCGTATTATGTTAAGTACCTTAATAGGGGCTTTGTCCATGGGACTCATATTTAATGGCGTCGTTAGTGCAGGATGGATAGGAGAGACCAGCCCATTTTATGGATTAATGAATGTACATTTCTGGCAGCACTTATTTATAGGTAGTATTTTATTTGGCGCCGTGTATATGGCGACAGATCCGGTGACTGCTGCACAAACAAATAAAGGAAAATGGATTTATGGATTCTTAATAGGTCTTATTTCTATAATGATACGGGTGTTTAACCCTGCATATCCCGAAGGTGTGTTCTTGGCTATATTGTTAATGAACGTTTTTGCACCTACCATTGATCACTATGTAGTTCAAGGGAATGTTAAAAGAAGATTGAAACGTCTAAAAGTAAAAACTGCTTAAAAATGGCGAATACAGAAAGTAATACGTACACTATAGGTTTTGCTACAGTAATGGTACTTGTTGTAGGTGGATTACTTGCATTTATTGCAAGTTCATTAAGACCAGCTATTAAGGATAATGAACGTTTTGAGAAACAACAAAATATTCTATATGCTATGGGTATTAGTGATAATGAAGGTGCTAATGATGTAGCATTTATTCCTACAGATAAAGTAGAGGAAGAATTCAATACCTATATCACTAATCAATATGTCATAGAAGGTATAGGAGGAACAGAGGTTACAGAGAATGACCAAGCCTTTCTTATTGACCTTAAAAAAGAAGAAACACTGGCAAAGGATCCTACTTATAAAAGGCGCTTGCCACTTTTTAAAGGACAGAAAGATGGTAAAGATCTTTATGTAATCCCTGTAAGAGGTAAAGGCCTTTGGGATGCCATATGGGGGTTTGTGGCTGTTGATAAAGAGATGACGATACAAGGTGTTTTCTTTGATCATAAAGGTGAAACTCCTGGACTTGGAGGAGAGATCAAACAACGCTATTTTATGGATGATTTTGCTGGAGAGTCTTTCTTGTCTGGAGGAGGTTTTGGCGGAATTAAAGTAGCCAAAGGGAACAATGATCCTAAGAATACTGATAAAACAGATAAAGAAGTAGATGCACTTGCAGGTGCAACAATTACTGGAAATGGCGTAGGTGCTATGCTCCAAAAAGACATTAAAATGTACGTGTCTTATTTTAAAACATTAAAATAAAAAATAGCTATGGGATTACTTTCAAAAAAAGATAGCAAACTCATTTTTGACCCCTTAACAGACGACAACCCAATTACCATTCAAGTACTTGGGATATGTTCTGCACTAGCAATTACAGCGCAGTTAAAACCGTCTATAGTGATGGCATTATCTGTTGTATTTGTACTAGGAGTTGGAAATGTGGTAATTTCGTTAATGCGAAATATTATTCCGTCTAAAATCAGAATTATAGTACAATTGATTGTTGTTGCGGCTCTTGTAATTATTGTAGATCAGGTACTGAAAGCATTTGCATATACGCTCAGTAAAGAACTTTCGGTGTTTATCGGTTTGATTATCACCAATTGTATCATTATGGGGCGTTTTGAAGCTTTTGCTTTAGGAAATGGGCCCTGGCGTTCTTTCCTGGATGGTATTGGAAATGCAGCTGGATATGGTGTCATATTAATTATCGTAGGATTCTTTAGAGAATTATTAGGATCAGGTACCCTTTTTGGGTTTAAAGTCCTAGGAGATCCGGTTGAAAAATCAGGATTATATGCTATTGGTTATGAAAATAACGGTTTTATGGTATTACCTCCTATGGCTTTGATCGTTGTTGGTTTGATTATATGGGTACAGCGTTCTAAGAATAAGGATTTGATCGAAGAAAATTAAAAAAGATTACGCTTTCGCGAAAGCGTATAAAGAAAAATATAATGGAACATTTAGAATTATTTTTTAAGTCGGTTTTTGTAGACAATATGGTGTTTGCCTACTTCTTAGGGATGTGCTCTTATCTTGCAGTTTCTAAGAAAGTGAGTACGGCAGTAGGATTAGGAGCGGCTGTGATTTTTGTATTAACCGTTACTGTGCCACTCAACTGGTTTTTGGATCAATATATATTGAGAGAAGGAGCATTGGCCTGGTTAGGACCTGAATATGCAGACTATGATTTGAGTTTCTTATCTTTTATTTTATTTATTGCGACCATTGCTACAATGGTGCAATTGGTAGAAATTGTGGTAGAGAAATTCTCCCCTTCGTTGTATAACTCCCTAGGTATTTTCTTACCATTGATTGCCGTGAATTGTGCCATATTAGGAGGGTCATTATTTATGCAGTCTAGGGATATTCAAAGTGCTGGTCTAGCCTTAAACTATGGATTTAGTTCCGGTATCGGATGGTTTCTGGCCATCCTTGCAATTGCTGCCATTCGTGAAAAAATACGCTATTCTAATGTGCCTGCTCCTTTAAGAGGTTTGGGAATTACGTTTATTATTACCGGACTTATGGCTATAGGATTTATGGGATTTGGAGGGATGTTAACCGGAGGTAGTGACGAAAAGGAAAGTGAGGAGAATACAGCAGTTATTGAAACAGTAGAAACTGCTGATAAAGAAATTGCTGAACATATTATAATTAACAAAGAAAAATAAAATGGTATTAGCTAGTGTTGGAGGAGTTGTACTTGCCACTATTGTTGCCTTTCTGGCGTTAACGTTGGTACTTGTAGCACTCTTATTATTTACAAAAGAAAAACTTTCACCATCAGGGCCTGTAAAGATTACCATCAATGGAGAGAAAGAAGTTGAAGTAGCATCTGGAAGTTCGCTATTAACTACCCTTGGTAACGAAAAAATATTCTTACCGAGTGCATGTGGTGGTGGTGGGACTTGTATACAGTGTGAATGTCATGTACTTGAAGGCGGAGGTGAAGCATTACCTACAGAAGTACCACATTTTACCCGTAAAGAATTGAAACATGGGGCTCGTCTTGCTTGTCAGGTAAAGGTAAAGCAAGACATGAATATCACTATACCTGAAGAGGTTTTTGGTATTAAGAAGTGGGAAGCAACAGTAGTACGTAACTATAATGTGGCTTCTTTTATTAAAGAATTTGTTGTCGAAATTCCAGAAGATATGGGCTATAAGGCAGGAGGGTATATTCAAATTGAGATACCTAACTGTGAGATCAAGTATAGTGATATGGATATTACGGCGCATCCAGAAGAGCACGAGACTCCTGATAAGTTCCAACAAGAATGGGATAAATTTGGGTTATGGCCTTTAGTGATGAAAAATACTGAGACCGTAGAACGTGCCTACTCAATGGCTTCTTTTCCAGCAGAAGGGCGTGAGATTATGCTTAATGTACGTATTGCTACACCACCTTGGGATCGTGCAAAAAATCAATGGATGGATGTAAACCCAGGTATAGCCTCATCATATATTTTTGCGCAAAAACCAGGGGATAAAGTAACCATTTCCGGACCTTACGGAGAGTTCTTTATCAATCACTCAGAGGCAGAAATGCTCTATGTAGGTGGAGGAGCGGGAATGGCGCCGATGCGATCACACTTATACCATCTATTTAAAACATTGCAGACGGGGAGAAAAGTGACCTATTGGTATGGTGGCCGTTCTAAGAGAGAACTATTCTACTTAGAGCACTTTTATGAATTGGAAAAAGAGTTTCCTAACTTCAAATTTTATTTAGCACTTTCAGAACCTTTAGAAGAAGATAACTGGAAAGTAAAAGAAGATATAGATGCTGAGGGTGATGGCTTTGTAGGCTTTATTCATCAGTGTGTAATCGATCAATATTTAAACAAACACGATGCTCCAGAAGATATTGAATTGTATTTCTGTGGACCACCATTAATGAATCAAGCCGTACAGAAAATGGGAGAAGACTTTGGTATCCCCGATGAAAATATCAGGTTTGACGATTTTGGAGGATAGATCATAAAAATTTGAAAAGCATAAAAAATAGCCTGATATAAATATCAGGCTATTTTTTATGCAATGCTTTGTAATTTCGTATTTTTAGGAGATTAATAGCTAAAGAATCTCAAATTTGAATACTGCTAAACCTGCTGCGCCTTTTAGTTGTACCTATTCAGCACAACTACCCGAAATACTTTTCAAATTAAAATGTAGCATTGCTATTTCTACCTATCAGGCAGGTAAAATTGTTTTTATAAGTCCTAAAGATGAAAATTCTATAGTTACACTACCACGTACTTTTGAAAAGCCTATGGGATTTGATATCGTTGGAGATAAAATGGTGTTAGCTACTAAGGATGAAGTGATTTCGTTTAAAAACTCGCAACAATTAGCATTGCATTATCCAAACAAGCCAAGAACTTATGATAGTTTATTTGTTCCGAGAAACACCTATTATACCGGACGCGTAGATCTTCATGATATTACTTACGGTACGGATGGGATATATGCGGTAAATACCTCATTTTCTTGCCTGTGTAAAATAGATGAAGAATATAGTTTTATACCTATATGGAAACCATCATTTATTACAGATCTTGTTTCTGAAGATCGATGCCATCTCAATGGATTAGTTATGCAAGAGGGAAAGCCTAAATACGTGACTGCTTTAGGAACTACGGATACTCATCAAGGTTGGCGGGAGAATATAGCACGTGGAGGTGTTTTAATGGATATTACTTCGGGTCAAACACTCTTTGAACACTTAGCTATGCCACATTCCCCGATGCTGTATAAAGGTGAGTTGTATGGGCTTTTATCTGCCACAGGTCAATTTGTGCGCTTTAATGTTAAAGATAGTCAAGTAGAAGTGTTAAAAGAACTTGAAGGGTTTTGCAGAGGTCTGGATATTATAGATGATTATGCTTTTATTGGAATGTCCAAACTACGTAAGAACTCATCTACTTTTGCAAAGTTGGATTTTGCAAAAACTGCTAGTACAGCAGGTATAAAAATACTGCATCTACCTACCCGTGCGATTGTAGGAGAAATACAGTATCAAACCAGTGTTGACGAGATTTATGAAGTAAAGATTTTAAGAGATAGCATCCGTCCCAATATATTGAATACAATAAAACCGATTCACAAGCAGACGCTTGCGATTCCGGAGAGAACTTTTTGGGCACGATTTCCAGATTCTGATCAAAATAATTCCTGATTTGTCATATGAAAAGAACCCTACATACTTATAATACTTTGTTACTTCGCTACCGCAAGTATCTTTTAAAATTGCAAAGACTTGTAGCTTGTGATAGAAATCTGCAAAGGCAAGAGGTTCTTAAAAAACATATACTTCGATTATATAGAAGACTTTTAGTTTTAGATGTTTCTATTAAAAAATATGCTAAGGCTATGGCTTTAGGATTGACTTTAGTAGTAGCATCAATGGAGATGGAAGCTCAAATTATGTTTGATGGGATACAAGAAGAACCTTTTGGATTAGATGGATTTGATTATCGAGGAGCTATGGCTTTTGGCGATCTTGATAATGATGGAGATCAGGATTTCTTTATGAGTACCTATTCTAATGGGATGATTTTTAGAGAGAACATTGGGAATGGCGTTATTACGAATTTTAGTGCTTCTCAACAAATAAATACAATCCCATTTGTCTATTTTCCAAACTTAATTGATATGGATGGTGATGGTGATCTTGATATAATAGGGTTAGACTATAACTATGGAGGAGATGGAGAAATTAGCTTTGAGTATGCTGAGAATATAGGAAGTCCTGAAGTGTATAGTTTTCAGAATGTAGTCATCAATCCATTTAATTTAGAAACGGTATTAAATAGTGTAGCATTAAAGTATAATTCATTTGCTATTGCTGATTTTGATGCTGATGGGGATTTTGATATGCTTGTTTCATCTTTATATCAAAACACTAATTCTGAACTGTTTTTTTATATTGAGAATATAGGGGATAGTCAAAATCCTGATTTTGAAATCTCTGAAGTAAATCCTATCGGTATTTTTGGAGTACCTCATGATGCTATTGGTTTTAGTCTTGATCTTAATGCTGGTGACATTGATAACGATGGAGATGTGGATTTAATGGGATTTGACAGTTTTGGAGTTTGGCATTTTGTGGAGAATCAAGGTACTCCTGAGCAATTTTTGTTTAATGTAGCGCAGGATCAAGCTTTTGGTTTAATGGAAACAGACCCCTATTCGAGTTATGTTCCTGCGGCGATAACAGATATTGATAATGATGGAGACTTAGACGTATTTAGTGTTGATTTTTTCTATTTTCAGTTTGCTAGGGATATTATAGTATTTCAGGAAAATACATGCTTTGATAATTCTGATGAAGAGATTGTTTTTGATGGACCATTTGAAAGTTTTAATGGGTTAACTTCAGGGGGTATAATTAGTTCGGACAGAGTATTACCTAATTTTGTTGATATTGATGGTGATGGTGATTCTGATTCATATACTTATTTCTATGATTATTATAATACTATCCCATTGGGATTAATTTATAAAGAAAATATTGGTAGTCCGAGTGAACCTGATTTCTCTTCAAACTCTTCTAATATTTCACTACCACCAGAAGGGATTAGAGGATTTAGTTTTGGGGACATTGATAATGATGGTGATTTCGATCTCATAGCTGATGCAGGGCCTTCAGGCTTTAATTTTTCTGAAAATATTGGATCGTCAGAGGCTCCACAATTTAGTGCCTGGCAACTTAACCCTTTTGGTTTAGAATCACTTGAAAATAAAATTTTATTACCAACATTTGTTGATATTAATAATGATGGTTTATTAGATATTTCAACAGGTGCTGGGTTCAGTCAGAATGATGATTTTCAAATGTTATTTTTCATTAATGAAGGAACAACTTTAGAGCCCAGTTTTGGAGCGCCTTTATCCAATCCATATAACCTTCCTGAACTAAATAATAATTTTGCTACATCTTTTAGCGATATTGATATGGATGGTGATTTTGATATGTTTGTTGGTCTGCGTCCTACTCAAATTTTGTATTTTGAAAATAGTGGTACACCAGAGTCACCTTTTTTTGAACAAGCCCTTATCAATCCTTTTCAGCTAGTTCCAGCGGCAAATAATTTTCTTAATTCGTTCTTGACATTATCGTTTGCAGATATTGATGATGATGGAGACGATGATATTCATATTGGAGGACCGCTTGTTTTTAATACTCAATTTTATCGAAATGCTACAATTTCAAATTCGCCTGATCCACTTCAATTTCTAAATTGTGGTGAAGCTAATATACCTCTTGGTCCGGATGGAACAACCACCATTGATCCAATAGATTTATTGTTGTTTAACCCGTGCTCTTCAGAATTTCCTTTTGAGAGTATAGAGGCTAGTATTACTGAAGTGGATAGTACTTTTTTGGGAAGCCCTACAGAGGTAGATATTACGATTACAGTTAATGGTCAAACCATTGTTTGTACTTCTACTCTGACTGTAGTAGATTTACTATTCCCATTTATAGATAGTACGTTAGAAGATGATATAGTGGTTGGATTACCTGGTGACAATTTTGTAATTCTTCCTATCTATACTTCTCAAATAATTGCATCAGATAATGTAGGTATAGCATCAATCACACAAGAACCTTTACCTGGTACAGAAATACCGGTTAATACTACTATTACAGTAACTTTGAAAGTAACCGACACCTCTGGAAACCAAAGTCAGACAGCATTTCAATTTACAGCAGTAGAAACACTAGCTATAGATGATATAGCATTACAGACATTAGAATTATATCCCAATCCTGGAGAATCCTTAATTACCATTCTGAATCAGGAAAACATACGCTTACAACAAGTGCAGATTATAGATATCACAGGAAAAGTAGTGTCTGATACTCGTTTGGGTATTGTAGATCAAGAGGTGATTCTGGATATCTCTAAACTGGCTGCGGGATTATATATGGTAAAGATTAAAAGCAATCAAGGGACTAGTGTTAAGAAACTAATTAAAAAGTAAAGCATTTGAATCCATTAAATAATCTTAGCGTTTCAGTAGTGTTAATAAGAAGGTAATCTTTAAGTTTTCACAAAAAAACTTTTTTTAATTAAATCATAATGCGCAACGAGTATAAGAAATTAATAGTTGACCGAAAATAGTATGTAGTTTTAATCTAGCATTGCAGGACTTTATATCAGTGGAATGAAAAAACAAAAACAAACAATATATAAACTGATTATACAGTATCAGCGTTTATTTTGTTAGAAGAGGAGATGCCAGTAATGTTCTTTATAAGAAAATGATTTTCGAACATAAGTGATTTTAAAGGAATAATCCTAAATTCTAACTTAAGAAAAAGCAAACTTTAAAATATCTCCAGACTATATATAAAAGGGAATAGCTTTAAGCACTATAGTATGTTATAAAC
>CAZPTJ010000034.1:16552-18799 GCA_964589085.1 uncultured Flavobacteriaceae bacterium
AATTACCATAAAGCAAAAAAAGAAAACGATACACTTGAAATAGTTAGAGGGTATTATTATAGAGCAATAAGTGATAGAAATAATGGGACACGCTTACTTTATTATGACACGATAATTGATCTTTCAAAAAATTTAGAAGGGAAGAACTACCCTACATTGGCATATAACGATAAGGGAGCTATATATAAAAACAAATTAAAATTTGATATAGCCTTAGATAATTATCTTAATGCATTGGAATACAATCATGGGAGTCTAAAAAAACATATCAATTTTCTTTTAAACTATCAAATAGCTGAACTAAAAATAAGAATTGATAAAGATGAGGAAGCCTTAGAGCTATTGAAAACCTGTTGGGCATATATACTTAAAATGAAGTATAAAAATGAAATAGGAGAAGAAAGAGAATATTATGAAGAAGGGCTTTATAGCTTAGCAAATACATATCGAAAATTAAACAGGTTAGACTCTGCTGCTATATATATTAAACTTGGATTGAATGATGAAAAAATTGATAAAGAAAGTATTGGCTTTGGTCGATTTTTATTACTTGATGGAGTATTGGAAACTTTAAAAAAGAATAATAAAAAGGCAGAAATTCAATTATTAAAATCTATTGATCTATTTGAAAGAAATGATGTAGATAAGAATACCTTATCAGCATCTTATTTCTTTTTAGGAGAAAACCATAGACAATTAAAAAATGACAAGAAAGCTGTTTTTTACTTTAAAAAAGTAGATAGTCTTTTTATTGTTACCGGAGATATTATACCTGAATATACAGGAGGATATCCATTTATTGCAGATTACTTCAGAAATACTAATGATTTGGAACAGGAGTTAATGTACACTACTAGATCATTAGAAATTGATTCTATTTTAAGAGAAAAATACATAAAATTAAATGAGGATATTACAAATAAATTTGACTTCCCAAAACTCAAAAAAGATGTTGAACGTATTACTGCACAGGTTGCTTACGAAAAGAAAATAGCAAAAACGTATTATCTGGTGTTGTCGGGTTTAATCGTATTAATACTTGCGATTGCCATATATCAATATAGGAAGCGAAGACTATATAAAAAGCGTTTTTTAAATTTAGTACAAAAGAGTGAACAAGTTGATGAAAATTATGATCATAAAGAAGTAGTCTTAAATAACGCAACACTCGATGTGCCAGAGGAGACTATACAGGAGATTTTGTCACGATTGGAGATCTTTGAGAAAAAATTACAGTTTATAGATCCGAACTTAAATCTAAATAAACTTGCAATGACATTCGGTACAAACAGTAGCTACCTGTCTAAAGTAATTAATCATTATAAAAATGAGTCCTTTTCATCCTACATCAAGAAGCTTAGAATAAATTATGGATTTACTAAAATGAAAGAAGATTCAATTTTTCGAAAATATACCATAAAAGCAATTGCTATTGAATGTGGATTTAAAACTGCTGAGTCCTTTTCTAAAACATTTTATACCACTTACGGTATTTATCCTTCTTATTTTATAAAACAAATAAAAAAATCAATTTATTGATTTTCAGATTTTTACAAGCAATATATGTCGGCATTTATAAATGCCGACATATATTTTGATTTAAAACAACCCTTAGGGCACGAATTCTATATAACTTTAAAAATATCAAAAAGTATATTATGAGAAAATCAAATCCTACCAATGGGTTGTTGTTTAAGAAAAGTAAAATCGCCAAATTAAACACCTCTGAAATGAATAAGATTATAGGAGGCAAAGGACAGTCATCTGTTCCTTGTACCAAGACAAAATCTGATGAACCCAGTATTAAACCTTAAGTAGAGAGGATTCGTTTAAAAGATAAACAATGGATCAATTAGATCCAGTGTTTTCATGTTTTAGACATACTAAACTCAATCACTTTTAAGTTATCACTTTTGTGAAACGTTTAGTAGTACTTTTAATAATAGCCTTATTGGTTTTTGGTTTTCTTCAGGTTACAGATTCCGGAAAACAAATCAAGAATGTTGCTGTGAGTTATGTTACTCCTGTTACTTATATAAACAAAACGGGCAACTCGGTTAATGATCGTATTAAAGCGCCAGAAGGCTATACTAAAGTTAGTAAGACTTCAGATAGTTTTAGTTCCTATATTTCAAATTTTAAATTGAAAGCTATTGGTGCTAAAGTCATTAATTATGATGGAAACCCTTATTTCTATCAAGCTGGTCATATAGGTGTTTTAGAAGTTCCTGTCCCTAGTAATGGATT